>CAYWRB010000161.1:0-6619 GCA_964460025.1 uncultured Hungatella sp. | reverse complement strand
GGAGTGTTTAAAGCTGTATCTCATGGGCGTTTTTTAAACTGTTTAACCGGTGGCTGACCACAATAATAATACTGTCTGGATTTAAATACCGTAGCCGGTTTATGATTCTGATTTCATCTTCCATGCTGATTTCGTCCAGAGCTTCATCGATGATATACAAATCGGCAGGACGTAAAAACAGCCGTGCCATGATTAACCGCTGCCTTTGACCGCCGGAAAGCGCAGAACCGTTTTCACCTACGGGGGTGTCCAAAGCTTTCGGCATGTTTTTCATGTCTTCCTCAAACCGGGCGTTGGAACAGGCTTCATATAATTGATGTTCCGTTGCATTGGGGGCAGCAAATAGAAGATTTTCCCGTATGGTCATATGAAATAATCTGCTGTCAAAGGAAGCTACGGCAATCTGACCAAAATATGCCGGGATGTTTGGACAGGAACGCAGTTCCTGTTCATTGAAAAGAATATTTCCTTCATAGCCTTCCAATTCCCTGTAAAGTAATTTCATAAGCGTGCTTTTTCCACAGCCGCTTTTCCCTTGGATAAGACAAGTCTCTCCTTTTCGGAATTCACCGTTTAATGCCTTCAATACATATCTGATATTTCGGCCTCCAGAATATTGAAAGGAGACATTATGGAGCCGAATCCGCTGAATTGGAGGAATGGCAATTGAAGGCATGGCAGCAAGTTCCTTTTCAGGGATGAAAGACAAGCAGGCTATAATTTTTTCCAGCTGATTTATCCGGCTGTTAAGATTAAAATTACTGTCCATGATTTTTCGGATTTGTTTCACAAAATTCTCATAAAATCCCAGAAAAATTAAAAATGAGCTGACGGACAACTGGCTTTCTACAACCAGGCGTCCGCCTAAAATGTAAATGAAAAACCGGGTTATAAGGTCATGATTCATAGCGCTTAAATATTTATTGACATACCAATATACTTTTTCCTTTTTTATCAGACGGATTAAGGGAGCGGATCTATCATGGAAAGATTGTACGGTTTCATTTTCGCAGTTAAAACACTTGATTTCCTTTATATTATTTAATTCATCCCATCGTATGTGGTCTTCATGAGAGAGGGAGGTTCTCAGTGCGGCGGCATTTTTCGCCACGGCGCGTTTGATGAATTTGGCCTGAACATAGGAAAAACAGAAGAAAACCATACACCCTGCGGACAGAGAGGGGCTGATTGCAGCCATGACCGTGGTGAAACAGCAGGCATTCAGAATATTCAGTAAGAATTCAAAAATATGGTTTATAAAAAATGTTTCCAGTTCGTTGCAGTCATCCTCCATCACCCGTTTCTTTTCACTGGCGGAGGTTTGAAGAGAATCATGGAGAGAAAGCTGCGCCAAATAGAGAAACAGGTGCTGCTTGATTTTGTATAACACATCTGTGACAAAGGCTGTACGGGCTTTGCAGAGGCCATACTGGAAAAGAGAATGGAAGAACAGCCATGCGGCCATCAGCAGGAAAATAAATTTGAGAGTTTCCATGTTGCCCTCAAAAAGAACCTGGTCGATAAAGAGCTTATAGAGGAATGGATAGGATACGGATAAGGCCGTGGCAAAGCAGAGAAAAATAAGTACTGTCATAAAAGCTTTGGCAGAGAAAAATGGAGTGAGTTTTTGCAGAATCCGGATTCTTTTCATGATAAATGTTCCTCCTGAGAACTGGAAATCAGTGCTTTGTATTTTGAATTGCTGGCCAATAGTTCCCTGTGGGTTCCCATGTCCCGGAGCCTTCCGGATTCCAGGTACAGTACGTTGTCTGCGATTTCCAGAGAGTTTGTCCGATAAGCGATAATAATCACTGTTTTTTCTTTGAAAATCTTTGCGGCATCTTGTAAAAACTTCTTTTCTGTCGTCGGGTCAATATTGGAGGTGGCTTCGTCCAGGATAATAATGTCCGGGTTTTTGAGAAAAAGCCTGGCCAGGGCGATTCGCTGACATTGGCCGGTTGATAAACGGTTCCATAAGGTAAGGCCGGTATCCAGCTGGAAAGGAAGGGCACAGACGAATTCGTCTGCATGTGCAGTTTTCAGAGCATTCCAAAGCTCCTGTTCGCTGGCGTCCGGTTTCCCCATCAACAGATTTTTTCGGATAGTTCCCTCTAACAGATTGGCGTTCTGGTGGACGATTCCGATTTTGGCCCGGATGGCTTTAGGAGAAATCTGAGAGAGGGGACGGTTCTCTATCCATATGGTACCCTGACACGGTTCATACAGTTTTAACAGTAAACCGGCAATGGTACTTTTTCCGGAACCGCTTGCCCCTGCAAGGGCAGTAATGGAACCGGAGGGAATCTTAAAATGGATATCTTTTAAGACAGGTGTGTTCTCCCGATATTGAAATGTCACATGTTCAAACAAAATGTCTCCTGTGGTTACTATATCGCCTGGAGTCCCGGCAGGTTCGCTTTCCTCTTCCATCAGTCGGTTGATTCGATCCAGCGATACAAAGCTTTTGGATGCCCCTACAAAAAAGCGTGCAAATATACGGAAAAAAATCTTAGCCCATTCATAATAAATCATCAGGGAAACGAAATCGCCTAACAGCATACGTCCCTTAAGGATTTCATACGCAGCCGCCCCATATAGAATCATTTCTGAAAAAATATACAGTCCATCATGAAAGATATCCTGCCAGGCCTCTTCCAGCATCTGTTTCTTTTTTAAATCTCCCAGTACTGCTAACTGCTCGGTAACCTTATCTTTTGCATAGCCGACGGCGGAAAGCAGCTTGATTTCTTTTAAGCCCGCAAGAATATCCAGAAGAAAACCGTGATATTTTTCAAGGCTCTTTTTATATGCTTTGAAATGCACCATAAATTTCTTTTTCAGATACGCTGATAAAAAATAGTTGACCATAACCAGAATGATTATAAAAACAGTAGCCAGGCGGTTTATGAGATAGATATAGATGACAGCCATTAAAAGACGTACAAAACAGGTCACTGCAAATACGCCCTCATCTACCAGAAAGGTATATATCTGGTCTACGTCATGATTTAAAATGTCTAACAACTGGCCGGAACTGTAGCTTTCTTTTGAGGCCATGTTCAGAGACAAGATTTTCTCATAGAGATGTTCCCTTATGGAGTAGAGGAAGTCAGAGGCAATTACCGCGTCTGCAAGCCTCCAGATAAGCTGCAGTATTTTTTCCGTAACAAATAACAGGGCGTATACGGTTAAAATAAAGTTCAGCTTGTCCAGGGACTTGTCATAGAATACCTGGTTGATGATGTGGCGGTATACGAAAGGCCAATTCATTCCTAAAAAGGTCACCAGAAGGCTGGAGAGAAGAACTGTTGCAAGTGTCCTTTTGTATCCATGAAGCCATTTCCATAGATATCGGTATCGAATAAGTTTCGTATTCATGAGTGGGCTCCTTATGATATAAAACGCATGTTTACAATTGTATATAATTGTTTATATTTGTTTGCGCGTTATTATAATTGAAATACGAGCAAAATGCAAGTGGTTTTTGGGAAAATGTAAAGATTAGAAGATAAAAAATAAGGATGGTTGCATTTGCAGCTATATTTGTTGATTTTGTGATGAGAACAAGAAAAAATAATGAAATTTTTGTATTCGTAAGTGATTCCTGGGAATCAAAATAGAAAACATAGTCTTCTCGGTTTTGCAAAATAATGGTATACTAGGTATAAAGATATAGCTGGGGGAATACAATGACAGACTTTGCTCCTGGTATGAGAATTATTATTTGTGATGAAGAGTGGATGGTTAAAAAAACAGAAATCAATAGCCTTGGAAACAAGGTCTTATATTGTGTGGGTATTTCACTCCTTGTAAAAGAGAAAGAAACCATTTTCCTCACGGATTTAGAGCAGGTTCAAATCGTGGACCCGGCAGAAGTAAAATTGATTCCCGATAATTCTCCGTTTTATAAGAGAGGGCTTCTTTATCTGGAAAGCCAATGGCGTCAGAAGATTCCGACGGATACAAACCTGCATATAGGCCACCGCGCCGCTATGGATCTGATGCCGTATCAGCTTGACCCAACTGCCATTGCGGATCCACAGAATTATACGCCGGAAGATATTAAGGGGCTGTGTATTCCTTGGTTTAAAAAAGATGTAAAAGACCAGGTAAGAGGTTCCTTTCTTGAGCGAAAGATTACACTGGAGCAGAGTCACACATCAACTTAGTTCAATTTATCAGTGAATCGCCAGTGCGCCATTCCCGGCTTTTTTGTACCAGATGGAATGGTCGGGACAAAGCATCAGGAGTAATGGAGGCTCTTGATGATAAAGAATTTAGCGGGAGTTTGATCATACTTCTGCAAGGCGGAGAAGAATTTGTAAAAAATAACACAAAAAAACGTTGGAAGAAGGTGCCGGACGGGCACCTGGAAATGCCGGATATACCAGAACGGGCAGCACTGGAATGTATCGTGAACGGATTGATCCACAAGTTATCTTGAATTGGGAAGTGAAGTACACATTGATATATTTGATGACCGTATGGAGATATATTCTCCTGGTGGTATGTTTGATGGTTCCTTTGTACAGGATCTTGACACGGATCACGTTCCTTCCAGACGACGGAATCCGGTTATTGCAGATGTTTTCAGCCGTATGAATTATATGGAGCGCAGAGGAAGTGGATTAAAAAAGATTAAAGAGGACTATCATAGAGCGGCCAATTACCGTCCGGAGTTAGAACCCGAATTTTATTCAGACACAACATCATTTTGGGTAACACTTTATAATTTGAATTATAATGTTCCAATCGATGATTCGAAACAGCTGTTAGAAAATGAGAAAACAGTTGTTTCAGAAGAACAACAGTTGTTTGGAAGTGAAACAACAGTTGTTTCGGAGCAAAAACAGTTGTTTGAAAGGCAATTGAATGAATTGCAATTGAGTGAGCTTATGAAGAAAAAGGTCCTGCTATTGCATGAACAGTTTGGTATCAATCTATGTTTTTCCAGAGCAGATATAATGAAGATAACAGGGACTACATCATCTCCGGCAGGAGATTTAATTAAGAAAATGAAAAAGGAGAATTTGATAATACCTGTTACCGGACAAGGAAAAGGCAAATACCGGTTTAAATAAAACTACCAACAAACCTACACCAGAGGAGGACAGCAAACATGCTTCCGTCAATTCTTGCAAAATAGCTCCAAAAGGGCATCGGGGATTATATTGAGACCACACTCCCCATGACCAATATGCCGTTCAAAAGCTCTATTCAAAATTCTTCGTGCATCTGCTGTTCTGGAGCGGTAGTTTGTGGTATTCTGCCTTGACTGTTGGGTAAAAAGAGGACAAACCGAAGGACAGCTCCTTTGATAAGGAAATTCGGGATTTAAAAAGCGAAGAGTCTGACGGACTTACACCCTCAAAGAAAAAGTATGATTTGTGAATAAATTCCGCAACAACCCTAACTCTCCGGGGATAAACTATGAGAAGCTGTCTTATGGAATGGATAAAAAGATATATTCTGTAAGAATTGATGATACTTATCGCGGCATTGTTGTAAGGCAGCCTGAGACGAGAGTTTATCTTCTGCTCTGGGTTGATCGCCACGATGAGGCATATCGGTGGGCCTTAAGCTGATTTGCTTATATCAACAGGAAATGTCCTAATTGCGGTTGGTGAAGGCGAGAAAAAACGATTCATTGGCTTCTATGTCAAATAAAAATGGGAAAGGTACATTTTATTTTGGAGTAAGAAATGATGGCGAGATTTTGACCAGCAGATTTTCGGGTCAGACGCCACCCAATGAACTACGAATACTGCCGGATTACCCCCTGTATCCTCTCTTTCACCACCGCAGCAATCTCCGTGGTTTTCATGTCCTTGTATTCCTCATAATATAATGGCTTTAAGAAATGTACCTGTACGGTTACCGGAGTGGCGGTCGTATTGGAGTCAAAGGGCTTAAAAGAGTCAATCAGGGCTATGGGAACGATGGGGCATTTGGCCTTGGTTGCCGCCTTGAAGCTGCCTCCTTTAAAATCCTGTACTTCATTGCCGTTCTTAGAGCGGGTGCCCTCTGCGAATATGATATAATTTCTGCCTTCCGCCACTTCTTTCGATACCTCTGTGATTACCTCAAGGCCCTGGCGGATATCATTTCTGTCTATCATGTGGGCTTTCATACATGCGAACACCTTTTTCAGAAAATACTGGTTTTCCACTTCTTTCTTGGCCACCACAGAGAATGGCTTCGGGCATGCCTCCAGGATTGCCAGCACGTCATAAAGCCCCTGATGGTTGGGGAAAAAGATGAAGCCGTTTTTGTCAGGAATATTCTCCCTGCCATGAACTTCTATGGTGACATTTCCACCTTTGTTGGCACGTTTGACGATGAATCTGAGCATTTTAAAATGCTGTTCTTCCGTATATTTGTCCACATGGGCGGCGTGGTAGAACAGTCTGATCCACATAAAAGGAACCAATAATAAGTTGCGAAGAATCATGTACCATATTCTTTTCATGACAAACGTATCCTCCGGTTTGATTTCATCCTGTGACTTAAGTATGTTTCTGGATATAGTATAATACAAAACGTTTTGCAGTGCAAATATGAAAAAGATGAAGTCAGTCCGCATTCCTATATAAGGCGATGGAAGCCGCCAGTGCTTCCA
>CAYWRB010000160.1:0-6627 GCA_964460025.1 uncultured Hungatella sp. | reverse complement strand
CGATAAGGGAATCGAATCCTTAAGCTCCCTGAACATAAAGGAGCTGTTTATTCTGATGTTCCGTTCTGAAGATTGCCTGAGAGGACAGGTGGAAAAGGTAGAGAAGGGAGAACCTCTTGATTCTGATATGGATGAATTTGCCGCTGAGATCAACCAGTTTTTAAAGACTGTCAGCGGCGCCCAGGAGGATGCTCCGGCCAAAGAGGCCGAAGCATCGGCAGAGAATCCTGCTCCGGAACCTCCGGCTGCCACATCCTCTTCCCTTCCGGACAACCTTCCCGAAGATAAGAAAGCGGTATGCTTCATCCACGTATTCCTGGAAGAGGGAATCGGAATGGAGAACTTAAGGGCATACATGATCGTCAATGCGGTAAAAGAATGTGACTTAGAATTCCGCTACTATCCTGAGGGAATGGAATCTGATCCTTCCACTACGGCCGCTATTATTGAAGATGGCTTCTATATGGGATTTGAGACCATGGAGGCTGCCTCCAAGGCATCCGATATCTTAAGAACCCAGGGACATATCCGTTCCTTTGAGGTGGTGGAGATTCCCGAACCAGAACCGGAGCCCGCACCTGCCCCTGTAAAATCAGCCGAAGGCGCTGCCCCGTCTGCAGCTCCGGCTCAGCCGAAACCGGCCCCAAAGCCGGCTGCTCCTGCCAAACAGGCAGTCAATGCCCCTGTGAAGCAGAATCTGATCAGTGTCAGCCTGATGAAGCTAGACAGCCTGCAGAATCTGGTAGGCGAGATCGTTATCACCGAATCCATGGTTACTTCTTCGCCGGAGTTAAACCAGTTAAGCCGGGATGCCTACGACAATTTCATGAAATCTGCCCGTCAGCTCCGCAAGCTGACCGATGATCTGCAGGATATTTCCATGTCCCTTAGGATGGTTCCCATCTCCGGTGTCTTTCAGAAGATGAGCCGTATTGTCCGGGATATGAAGCAGAAATTAAATAAAGACGTGCGCCTTACCCTGATCGGTGAGGACACGGAGATTGATAAAACCATTGTGGACAGCATTCAGGATCCTATCATGCATATGGTCCGCAATGCCGTGGACCATGGGATCGAGGATGATCCTCAGGACCGTATCCGGGCAGGAAAGAATGCCCAGGGCGAAGTGATCCTGTCCGCTTCCCACACCAGCAGCGAGGTGATTATTTCCATCACCGATGATGGTGCCGGTATGGATCCGGAGAAGCTGCTGGAAAAAGCAAGAGACCGGGGACTCTTGGTAAAACCTGAGAATGAATATACAAAGAAAGAGATCTTAGGCTTTATCATGCTTCCGGGCTTTTCCACCAACCAGGAGGTAACCGAATTCTCCGGCAGAGGCGTAGGCATGGATGTGGTTAAAAAGAACATTGAATCCGTAGGCGGCGTCGTATCTGTCAGCAGTGAGCTGGGAAAAGGAAGTACCTTCACCATGAATATTCCTTTGACCATGGCAATTGTAGACGGCATGAGAGTAACCGTCGGAAGTTCCATCTTCATCATTCCCATTGCCAATATCCGTCAGTCCTTCAAGATCACTCCGGAGGAGATCATTCATGATGAGAACAACTGTGAGATGGTAGAACGTTTAGGAAACTTCTATCCGGTGGTACGTCTTCATCAGTTCTACGGCATCGAAACCGACATTGACAGTCTGGATGCCGGCGTCCTCATGTGGGTAGAAGCCAGCGACCGTTCCTTCTGTATCTTTGTTGACGAACTGGTAGGCGAACAGCAGGCCGTTGTCAAACCGCTTCCTGCTTATTTAAACTGCTTTGATCTTAAAAACTCCGGTATTGCCGGCTGCACCATCATGGGCGATGGAAATATCAGTATGATTCTGGATATTCCGAGCCTCCACAGTGCGGCTTTGGAAAATGTATAATATGGAAGGGAGGATTTAAACATGTCTGAAGAAATTAATACTCAGGATATTCCGGATGTGGGAGAAACAGATGATAATTCCACGGTAGAGCGCTGCCTCACCTTCGATTCCGGAGATCTTATTCTTTATATCAGCACCAAGTACGTGATAGAGATCATCAACAACCATTCTATCACTACCCTGCCTTTGATGCCTCCTTATATCAAGGGTGTCATCAACTTAAGAGGCCAGGTTCTCCCTGTGGTTGATATCAAGCTGCGCATGGGCAACGGCGAGACGGATTATTCCGGTACGTCCGACTCCTCCGATGACCGGAGGCCATGTATCATTGTGCTGGATATCAACGGAATCTCCCTTGGAATCATTGTCGATTCCGTTCGGCAGGTGATTGATATTGATCTGCAGAACGTACGTCCTATCCCTCTGAAACGCCAGCAGAAGCTTTTAAACGGGATGGTCAATATGGAGGACGGCAGCGTCTATATGTCCATTGACTGTGAGGCCCTCTCTTTTGCGTAGCTGTAATCGCTGCCCCGCTGGCAGGGACCGGGCATGCAATATGCCGGCATACTCATTAATTAAGACCGAGGTGATTTGATGCTGACATTAACAGACAATGATTTTCAGCGCTTGTACACTTATATCAAGAAAAATTATGGTATCGATCTAAGCAAGAAAAAACAGTTGATCATAAGCCGTCTATCCAACACCTTGTCCTCTCAAGGATATCGGGACTTTTCCGCTTATGTGGATGAGATTACATCCGGGCGGGACACAGAGATGGTTACGGCTATGCTCAATAAACTGACAACCAATTACACTTATTTTTTGAGGGAAGAAGAACATTTCGAATATCTTTGGGATGTGATTCTTCCGGATCTGGCCAAGAAACATGCCACGGATAAATGTCTGGCAATCTGGAGCGCCGGCTGCTCTTCCGGGGAAGAGCCATATACCATTTCCATGTATCTGAAGGAGTATTTCGGCGCACATGCTTCCCAGTGGGATACCAGAATCCTGGCCACGGATATCTCCCAGAAGATTCTGAATACGGCAATCCATGCTACTTACGGGGAAGAGGGCATGTCCTCTCTGCCGCCTACCTGGAGACAGAAATATTTTGTGAAGGCGGATAAGGACACCTACTCCGTTTCTCCTGCAATTAAGCAGAATGTAATCTTCCGGACCTTCAACCTGATGGATCCGATTAAGTTTAAAAGGAAGTTTGATCTGATCTTCTGCCGTAATGTTATGATCTATTTTGATCAGGCCACCAAGGATGCGCTTGTACGAAGGTTCTACAATGCAACTCTCCCCGGCGGGCACCTGTTTATCGGTCATTCTGAGGGACTTAATAAAGTTACCTGTCCTTATGACTATGTCAAGCCGGCTATTTATCGGAAGAATGATAAGTAAATTTTAATAGACATGTCTGTTCAGACAGACATGTCCATTTCTTATGATGCAGAGGTATTTTGTGCTCTGCCTGAGGATTGAAGATTTGAGAAAGAAGGATTGAATTATGACGAAAAAAATTCGTCTGATGATTGTCGATGATTCTATCGTATTTCGAAGCTGGCTGCTGCAGAATCTGGGGGCGGATCCCCGCTTTGAGATTGTGGGGTATGCCGTAGATGCTCTTGATGCCAAGAATAAGCTTCCTGTTTTGAAACCGGATATTATGACCATGGATATTGAGATGCCGGGGATGACCGGAATGGAATTTTTGAAAGAGGTCCTGCCTATCCATCCGGTTCCTGTCATTTTGGTTTCCTCTCTTGATGTGAGAGTGTTCGATGCATTGGCTGCCGGAGCCATTGATTTTGTGCGTAAGCCAAGTACGAAGGAAGGCGCTAAAGAAGCATTTTTAGCTACCCTTAAATCCAAACTGTCGGTAGGAGCCAATGCTCACGTACGGCTTCCGTCATCTTATAGTTCCGGCGGTACGGTATCCTCTGCCGGTATGTCATCCACGGTTTCTGCCACCTCCCTGTCACACGGGACCACTGCTTCTTCCGCTGCCTCCGGCACTGCGTCTTCCGGCTTTGGAAGGACACCTTTCATGAATTCCGGCATTGATTTAGTTGCCATCGGCGCTTCCACCGGCGGAACGGAAGCAATTCTGGAAGTCGTTCGGCAGTTTCCTGCCAGAATGCCGGGAATCGTGATTACCCAGCATATGCCTCCCGGCTTTACTTCCATGTATGCGGAACGATTGAACCGTCTGTGTAAACTGGAGGTAAAAGAAGCGGCTCACGGTGACAAAGTTCAGCCAGGACTTATTCTTCTGGCTCCCGGTGGTCTCCAGATGCGGGTTGTACGTATGGGTACCGGCTATTCCGTCAGCTGTACCAATGAAGCTAAAGTCAGCGGCCACCGGCCTTCCGTAGACGTTCTCTTTGATTCTGTTGCTTCCAATGTAAAAAACAGAGCCATCGGCGTCATTCTTACGGGAATGGGGGCGGACGGCGCCATGGGTATGCTGCGCATGAGGAAAGCCGGAGCTTATACCATCGGACAGGATAAAGAGACCTGCGTAGTCTATGGAATGCCTATGGAAGCCTACAAAATCGGGGGAGTCTGCCAGCAGGTTGCCTTAAGTGCGATCCCACAGGCAGTCCTGGCTCAGCTGGCTAAGGCGAAAGGATAGAAACAGCGTGTTAAGGCAGAAAAAAATATCCCATAGAAAGCATTCCATATATACCGGACAAAAATCTGGGAGGCAGGAATCCCAAAATCCTGCCTTTCAGTTTTCTGTGGCTGAAATTGCCAGTATGCATGACGACCGCAGAAAAAAAAGCAGGGCGGAAAAATTTATAACAGGCGGAATTATGGCTGCTTTCGTTGCCATAATGATCAGCCTGTTTGTTTATTTTCGCCCTTCCACTCTGGATGATATGGCTGCCCTTGGAGACAGAGTCTATAGCTGGGGAGTTTCCTGTGTACAGCGGCTCTGCGTCCGGATATGGGGAAGCCGTCTGGATGAAATTACATGTGTGGGGAAGAATTGTGCCGATCAGATCCTTCAAGAAGAGTTTTCTCATGTTATGGAGAATCCGGTTTCTTATATTGACCACACCACGGAACTGGGAGACATCACCAGTTTTCACGGGGAGCCTGTGTTCTTTCCTCCGGAAGATTCCATATATTCCTATATGCTGGATACGGCCATGGGCCCTTTGTTGTATTACTGTCAGGGTGATGCCCGCTGGAAAGATTTCCTGTATGGAGGTGCTGATCCCATTGGCCGCTACGGGTGCGGCCCCGTCTGTGCGGCTATGGTGATCAACAGCTTCTCTCCCACCGGCGTCACCCCTATTGAAATTGCTCAGTGGTCCGCTGCCAACGGATATTATGCTCCTCAGAGCGGTTCCTACCACAGCCTGATACCTGACAGCATTACTGCCTATGGCCTGCAGGTAGACAGTGTCACGGACCGCTCGGTTGAACATGTGACAGAACTTCTTCAGACAGGCCATATTCTGGTAGCTTTAATGGGAAAGGGCAGTCTTACGAAGAACGGACATTTTATTATCATTGCTCAGCTTTGCAGAAACGGAAATGTATATATCGCGGATCCGGCCAATTATGAGAATTGTACCAGAGAGTGGGATCTGCAGCAGCTGATGGACGAGCTGAAGGGAAGTTATGACAGCGGTGGGCCTCTTTGGGCGGTGTCAATACCCTAATATGAGGAGCTTATATGCTTAAGAATCTGGTCCACACAGTTTGACCAGGTGAAATCTTTCGCAATTTTCTCATATCCGTTAGCGATAATTGTCTCTGCCAATCCTGTGTCTGTCAATAAACGGTCCGCCAAATTGGGCAGCCTGTCCAAATGCTTCAAATCGTACAGCGCAATGTCCTTTCCGTCCGTAAAATTCTCGTCTATCCATGAACTGGAATCCGTAAGGGGAACCGAGTGCTGCAGCAGGGTGTTGAAGATACGGTCATGGGTTCCGGCTTTAAACCAGGGCATCACATTTAAATTAATCTTGGCATCCGCCATGTAAGAAAATGTCTCCCCATAGGGAATCCTGTCGTTGATATGATGGACATTGGGCAGCATGACCGATGGGTGATTCTCCCATCCCCGGCCCAACAGATGAAGATGAAATCCTGCCTCGGCCAGGGTCTTTACCACCAATCCCCTGTAGTGCATGCGCACAGCCCAATCCAAGGAATCTGCGCAGTACATAAAGGCCTTCATCAGATCATCCGTAACTGTCCACCCCATCTGCTTCGACACAGCAAGAATGGCCTGCTCCACGGTCTGGCTGCTGTCCACAAGAAGGCTTTCATAGGCACTGTCGTATAACCGATGGATGTCTTTATCCCCCTGGAAGGTCCGCTCCAATTCCCCTTTTAAATCATCCAGCTTGCTTTCCGGCGGATAGTAGGTGGCGGAGAACAAGATATCGTATTTTCTGTCCTTATAAGGAATACTCTTTGTATCCTTTCCCGGCAGAACGCCTGCATGGGGCATAAAAAATACCTGGGGCGTGGTTTTTCCGTAATATTTCTTTACATACTCCACATGATCTCTGTCGCAGCACAGGAGAACATACTTTTGGGAATGCTTCTCAAGGGCGGAGTGAATTCTGGTGGGCGCATCCATTAAAATGTCGATCACCACTGCCTGATGCTGGTTCCAGATGTCAATGGCCAGGTCTGTCCTGACCCCCAGCGCATCGAAGCAGATGGCAGCATCCACGTCTCCGGATATAAATTCATTGAAATAT
>CAYWRB010000159.1:0-6647 GCA_964460025.1 uncultured Hungatella sp. | reverse complement strand
CCAGCTCTCTAAAGGAATATGTAGCATGAAAAAAGGTGATATTTATACGCTTGATGAGGCTTGGGAGGAAATTGATAAAATATAATGCCAAAAGAGAAATATAAGATTGTTATTTCCAAAGATGCACTTGGGGACATTAAATCAACAAAAAAGTATATTCTTGACACATTCAAATATCGTGAGTATGCTGAAAATTTTTCAAAGAAGATAAAGAAAGCAATAAAGGAACTGGATTCCTTTCCTAAGGGTTATGAAGCTACAGGATATGTGATTGAAGGTTTAAGTATTTACTTTAAGCCTTATAGTACATATTTAATTTTTTTTGTTGTGGAAGATTCCACCATTACGGTAATCCGTGTATTAAAAGACCGCATGTATTGGCAGTCAATTATAAAGAGAATGCAGAAAATCAACAAATAAATTTACTTCAATCTTTGGTAAATCACATCAGTGTTCTAAAGAACTGATGAATGAAAAGAGATGAAGTCAGTCCGCATTCCTATATAAGGCGATGGAAGCCGCCAGTGCTTCCATATTAACCTTGCTGAAATCCGTTGTATCTAACGTGATGCGGGGGCCTGGCAGGGCGAAGCCGTCCATACCCCGGGCAGTAATTCCCTCTACAAAGGCCTCATAGGAAAGCTGCGGTGTATCTCCCTTAATCTGTTTTTCGGGATAACTGTTTACAACATGGCCCCGATGTCTGTCAGGACTTGTATTCCTTTCGAGAAACCGTTTATAGAGAACGTGATAATCCCCTGTCAGCGCGACGGTAATGGCCTTGTAGGAATATGCATCCAGAATCCGGCATAAACCGGCCCTGGAAACGTATTCGAAATTATTTTCCAAAATAAACGGAAGACTCACCTTCATCAGCTGCTCTGCCATATGATACATGATATTCATGGCGGCAGTTCCCAAGACAATCTTTTCCTTTCTTGAATGAAATCCCACGGTATCATACAGCAGCTCTTTGACGGAGTCCTTTGAAATAACCGGCAGATTCAGCCGCTCTCCTAAAAATTTTGCCGTCGTGGTCTTTCCGGATGCCGGAATTCCGGTGATTATAATACAGTACATAGGCAGCCTCCTATGGATTTGGAAATGATTAAAGGTTGACAACCGTAACCGGGATTCCCAGCTCCTGGGCCTGTGCCAGGAAATCTTCGGAAACGTGTTCGTCCGTAATCAGCAGGTCATAGTCTGTGGCTTTACACACGAAATGGATGGAGTTTTTGCCGATTTTTTCGGAAGGATACAGCCCGATATTCATGGAGCTGCTTTCCATGACTGCCCTGCCGAATTCCACACCGGCACTGTTGTGAATGGAAGCGCCGAATTCCAGAGACAAGGCGGTGTGTGACAGAAAAGCCTTGTCAATCCGGATGCTTTTCACCATCTGAACCGTATAAAAATCGTGACAATGTCCCCGATGGGACATTTCCCCTCCTAAAAGGATAACCGAAATCTGCTCTTTTTTCCGCAGTGCATCGGCAATGGTAACGGAGTTGGTAAGAACCGTGATTTCCAGCTGCTCCGGCAGATGGAGGGCCATATAGTATCCGACGGAGGAAGAGGTAAGGTAAATGATATCCTGTTTTTCAATGGATTCCAGGGCTTTTTTCGCCACTGCAAGGTACTCTTTTTTTACATGGGTTAAATCCTTGGGATTATAGTCCTTTTCCGGATAGGCTCCCTTGGGAGGCGCTAGGATGGCTCCTCCGTGAGTCCTCTGTAAAAGCCCTTTGCTCTCCAGAAATCGTAAATCCCTTCTGGCACAATCGGCGGAGATTTGATACAGGGACTGGATTTCAGATACCAGAATCCTGCCTGTCTCATTGACCCGCCGTACAATATCTTTTTGCCGCTCTTCCATAAACATAATTGATTCCCTAACTTTCTGATATTCTTGTGTTTTGGCTTCGTGCCCATATTTCTGCACTGCCGTAAGTTTAATTGAAAATAATTGTTTGTGCCTGTTTATGTGTTATTATAATTGATTGCTGCGGCAGAATCAAGCATTTTTTGAATTCTGACAGACAGAAAAGAATTGCTATCACAGAAAAGTTTTGGTACAATCTAAAAAGGTTTTGAAGCGTCTATGCAAAAAGGAGGAAGGAAATCATGGCAAAACAGGGAGTAAAACAAGATATGGGAAGCGGAAGCATCCCGAAATTGATGATGAACCTGGCGATTCCGGCGGTGGTGGCGCAGTTGATTAACATGCTGTACAACATTGTGGACCGGATTTATATAGGACATATTCCGGAGGCAGGAGCTTCCGCTTTGACAGGGGTAGGGCTGTTTCTGCCGATTTTGATGATGATTAATGCCTTTGCCATGCTGGCAGGTTCCGGAGGCGCGCCCAGGGCTGCCATTGCCATGGGAAAAAATGAACAGGAAAATGCACAGAAGATTCTGGGCAACTGTTTTTCCGTGCTCATGATTTTTGCGGCAGTGCTGACGGCGGCCTTTTATGCCTTTGCGCCCCAGCTTTTAAGGCTTTTCGGGGCCAGTGATGTGACGCTGCCTTATGCCTTGTCCTATGCCCGCATCTATATTTTGGGGACGGTTTTTGTGATGATTGTTATGGGGCTGAATCCTTTTATTACGACCCAGGGATTTGCCAAATTCAGCATGATTACCACAGTGGTAGGCGCGGTTTGCAACATTATTCTGGACCCGATTCTCATCTTTGGGCTTCATATGGGGGTTCAGGGGGCGGCGGTGGCTACGGTTATCAGCCAGGCAGTCAGTGCGGTGTGGGTGATGGTTTTCCTTTGCGGTTCCAAAACCATGCTGAAGCTTACTCTGCCGGATATGAAGATTGTCCCGGAGATTATCTTGCCCTGTCTGGCATTGGGGGTATCGACCTTTGTCATGCTCAGCACGGAGAGTATTTTAAATATCAGTTTTAACAGCAGCCTTTCCCGGTTCGGCGGAGATGTGGCCGTAGGCGCCATGACCATTATCTCTTCCTGCAATCAGCTGGTGACATTGCCACTGCAGGGAATCTGCCAGGGTGGGCAGCCGATTATGAGCTATAACTTCGGCGCAGGCAAAAAGGAACGTGTAAAACAGGCCTTTCGCTGCCAGTTTTTTGCATGTGTGGGCTATGCCGCATTGCTGTGGGCGCTTATGATGATTGCGCCTCAGGTATTTGCAAGTATTTTCAGCAGCAACGGGGAGCTGGTGGATTATACGGTTTGGGCAATGCGGATTTATATGGCGGGTATTTTCTCTACCGGTGTACAGATTTCCTGCCAGCAGACGTTTATGGCTTTGGGACAGGCTAAAATCAGTCTTTTGATGGCTTGCCTGCGGAAACTGGTGCTTCTGATTCCCTTGATTTTCATCCTGCCGTTCTTTTTCTCTAACAAGGTGTTCGCAGTGTTTGTGGCGGAGCCGGTCAGCGATATCATAGCGGCATCCGTGACAGCCACCATGCTGTTCACCAGGTTAAACGGAATCCTGGATAGAGGGGCTGGAGAGAGAAGACGTGGGTAAAGTTAGGATATTTCTTGACCTGATGCATATACTATGTTATATTATCATTAGATAATTCTCATAGAACGTGAGGCTAAAGAAAGTTCAACAGAAGATTTGGTCGTAGGGCACGACCAAGTAAAATTAAAGAAAAGTCCACTGAGAAGACAACTCCTGGATACAGGAGTTGTTTTACGTAGGAGAAATAATAAATGGCTAAGAAAAAACGTTTTGTATTTTTATCGAATGAATTTTATGATGAATATCCGGTGGAAAAATATCCGGAAATAGAACAAAAGCATAACCGTCCATATATACAGGTATATGTAGAAATCGATGGTATCCAATTTGCAATTCCATTAAGGTCAGATATACACCACCCCCATGTGTTCTGGACTGATAAAGCAAATCGCTGTGGCGTTGATTTTTCCAAAGCGGTTGTTATTACTAAAACGAGTTACATAGATGCAATATCTGAGCCGCATTTAAGACAAAAAGAATTTGATGCGTTGAGAGGAAAAGATTATAAAATTAAGGAAAAAATGGAAAAATTTATTAAAAAGTATAAGAAGGCAAAGAAGGAATTAAATAATCCAGCGAATCAAAGTTTGCTGAAGTATTCCTCACTTCAGTACTTTGAAAAGGAGATAGGAATATAGTTTGTTTATAATGTTGCCATCTGCCAATAGTTTTGATACAATCTTTGGAAGATAAATGATACGGGAGAGTTTATATATGTCCAGACAGAAAAAGGCAGCGGTTATCAACGATATTTCCGGTTATGGCAGGTGCGCCATCACGGTGGCGCTGCCGATTATTTCAAAATTGAAGGTTCAATGCTGTCCGGTGCCCACCTCCATATTTTCCAATCATACCGGGTTTCCTACCTACTACTTTGATGATTATACGGAGAGGATGGAGCCCTATATTGACCATTGGAAAAAACTGGGGTTGACTTTTGACGGAATCCAGACCGGCTTTTTAGGTTCCAAAAAGCAGATTGAGATTGTAGCCGGGTTTATCCGGGATTTCCGCCGGGAGGGAACGGTAGTGGTGGTTGACCCCATTATGGGGGACAACGGAAAAAGCTATGCCACCTATACGGAGGAGATGTGCGGGGAGATGAGACATCTGGTGGCTTTGGCGGATATTATCACACCAAATCTGACGGAGGCCTGTATTTTGACAGGAACCGGATATCATGAAGAAAAATGGAAGATGAAGGAGATTCGGAAGCTGGCTCTGGAACTGAGTTATATGGGGCCAAAGAAGGTGGTAATTACCGGGATTCCTCAGGGGGAATATATTGCCAATTATTGTTATGAAGCATATGCCGGAGGTTTAAAGAGTGGTGTTGAAAGCCGGGGCGGCGGTCGGACGGCCATAGAGGCCACCGGCCAGCCAGGCATGCAGGATTTTGGCGTGGGTGAGAGGCTTGTGCGTACCATGAAGGTGGGAACCCAGCGCTGCGGCACAGGGGATATTTTTGCGGCAATTATCACGGCGGACGCGGTAAACGGAGTGGCCTTTGATGTATCTGTGAAGAAGGCATCCAATTTCATAAAAAAGTGTATCTTAAAGTCCATAGAGATGGAAATTCCCCTGACCGACGGCGTCTGTTTTGAGGAAATTCTTGATACGCTGAAGGCATGAGGAAAAGCGGTCCGAAGCAGCGGTGTGAAGAAAAAGACAGTTAAGTTTAAGAAAGACAAGGAGAATAGGGATGTCTTCGAATATTAAAAATATGACCCGGGGAAAGCCAGGAGCGCTGATTCTGGCTTTTGCCGTTCCTCTGATGGCCGGAAATATTTTCCAGCAGCTTTATACTGTGGTAGACACCATGGTTGTGGGAAAGTTTCTGGGGGTTCAGGCGCTGGCAGCCTTAGGCGCCTCGGACTGGCTGAACTGGATGATGCTTGGAATTATCCAGGGCCTGACTCAGGGATTTGCCATAAAGATGGCCCAGGAGTTCGGGGCTGAGAATCATAAGCTTTTAAGGCGGGTCATCGGAAATTCAGGGATTTTGGCAATCGTATTTTCTCTGATACTTACGGCGGCGGGACAGATATTGGCAAAACCGGTTCTCCTTATCCTGAAGACGCCAAAGGAAATCCTGCCCAATACGATTCTATATATACGAATCATGTTTATGGGAATTCCCATTGTCATGATTTACAATTTTTTGGCATGTATCTTAAGGTCTATGGGAGACAGCAAGGCGCCCCTTCATGCCATGATCATTGCATCTCTTACCAATATCGTGCTGGATATTCTGTTTGTGTTTTATTTCCACCTGGGAATCGCGGGAGCGGCGACGGCTACTTTGATTGCCCAGATGATTTCCAGTGTGTTTTGTTTTTGGAAAATCAGAAAAATTGAGATTGTATCCCTGGCCCGTGAGGATTTTAAAGTGGAACGGGGATTGGCTGTGGGGCTGGTTCGGCTGGGGCTTCCTATGGCATTTCAGAACGGGATTATTGCCATCGGGGGAATGATTGTACAGTCGGTGGTCAATGGATTCGGCGTGATTTTTATTGCCGGTTTTACGGCTACCAACAAGCTGTACGGACTGTTGGAGATTGCCGCGACTTCTTACGGATATGCCATGGTGACCTATACGGGGCAGAATCTGGGTGCCGGGAAATTGAAACGGATTCGGTCTGGAGTGAGGGCGGCTCTTGCAGTGGCAATCGCTACCTCCGTGGTCATTGCCGCGGTGATGATTGTGACGGGAAAATGGATTCTGGGCTGTTTTATATCAGGGAATCCGGAACAGGTGAGGCAGGCTATGGAGATAGCGTATTTCTACCTGTTTTTGATGAGCGTGTGCCTTCCGGTCTTATATTTTCTTCATGTGGTCCGTTCGGCGATCCAGGGTGTGGGAAATACCTTTCTTCCCATGATGTCCGGAATTGCGGAGTTCGTGATGCGGACATTGACCGCATTGCTTCTGCCTCTTGTGGTCGGAGAGACTGGAATATTCTATGCGGAAATTTTGGCATGGGCAGGGGCAGATGTGGTTCTGGCAGTCAGCTATGTGGTGGTTATGCGAAAGATTGAGAGGAAAATGCCGGGGCCGGCGGAATTGTAAATGAAGCGGCAGAGCAGCGGCGGCAGCAGCGATGGAGAAAGACCGGCTGTTTGTAAAAGGAGGTTTTCAT
>CAYWRB010000158.1:0-6667 GCA_964460025.1 uncultured Hungatella sp. | reverse complement strand
GAGCACGAATCCCTATTGTCGCAGATGGAGATGTATTTTTGACTCTTTCAGCCCTTGGTGAGCAGCTCGCTAACCTTGAGAAAAATGGTACTACAGTCGATAATATCTTGGGGATTGACTATGATGCGGTTATCAGTCAGTTGCCCGCCGGATATCTCTTGGAGCATAGTATGGATGATGTATTTATAAAGTCAAAGGTTGGTACGCAATAAACAAAGAAAAGAGATCTTGGAAAATCTTCTATAGGAGAATTTTTAGTCCAGGAGGTTTCAGTGAAAAAACCATAAAACTATAAAAAATCCGCTGTTTTTGTTTAAAACAGCGGATTTTATGGTCCAAGTGGCGGGGCTCAAACCCGCGGCCTCGCGGTCCCAAAATTGAACATAGAAATAATGCGAATATATTCAGCTAAAAGTTGATATAAAAATGATTATAAGCGAGGAATAAGGAACTTACTGCGTGCTGAATCACACTTTTTAGCAGTATTGCGGTCAATCCAGGCACCGGATGGGGCCTGGATTGAAAAGAGTTATCCAAGAATCGCTTTCAGATCTGCCTCCGGGGTGGTGATAGGAGCGATGTTAAACTTCTCCACCAGGAAGTTCAGCACATTGGGGGAAAGGAAGGCGGGCAGCGTGGGGCCAAGACGGATGTTCTTGATGCCCAGGTGCAGCAGAGTCAGCAGAATACAGACCGCTTTCTGCTCATACCAGCTCAGCACCATGCTCAGGGGAAGGTCATTGACACCGCAGCCGAAAGCATCTGCCAGAGCCACAGCAATCTGAATGGCAGAGTAGGCGTCGTTGCACTGTCCGATATCCATCAGCCGGGGCAGGCCGCCGATGGTGCCCAGGTCAAGGTCGTTAAAGCGGTACTTGCCGCAGGCCAGAGTCAGCACCACAGTATCCTTGGAGGTCTGTTTGACGAACTCGGTATAGTAATTTCTGCCGGGTCTTGCGCCATCGCAGCCAGCAACCAGGAAGAAGTGCTTGATAGCACCGGACTTGACAGCATCGATCACGGTTCCGGCAACGCTCATAACCGTGTTTCTGGCAAAGCCGGTCATAACGGTCTCGCCGCCGTTGATACCGGGGAAGGTGGTGTCCTTGTCAAAGCCGCCTAGTTCCAGCGCCTTTTCAATGACGGGGGAAAAGTCCTTGTCAACACCAATGTGCTGCATACCGGGATAGCCAACCACCTCGGTGGTGAACACCCGGTCAGCGTAGCTGGCCTTGGGGGGCATCAGGCAGTTGGTGGTGAACAGGATGGGCGCAGGCAGAGCGGCAAATTCCTTCTGCTGGTTCTGCCATGCGGTGCCGAAGTTGCCCTTCAGATTGGGATACTTTTTCAGTTCGGGATAGGCGTGGGCAGGCAGCATCTCGCCGTGGGTGTAGACGTTGATGCCCTTGCCCTCCGTCTGCTCCAACAGCAGCTTCAGGTCATACAGATCGTGGCCCGTAATGACGATGAAGGGGCCTTTCTCCACAGTCAGGCTGACAGTGGTGGGTTCGGGATGGCCGAAGGTTTCCGTGTTGGCCTTGTCCAGCATAGCCATACACTTGAGGTTCACTTCGCCCACTTCCAGAACGATGGGCAGCAGCTCCTCCAGGCCCCAGTCGTCCATGCCGATGGCAAACAGGGCTTTGTACAGGAATCTGTGGATGGAATCATCCTTGTACCCCAGAACGACTGCATGGTAGGCATAAGCGGCAACGCCGCGGATGCCGAACAGGATCAAAGACTTGAGGGAGCGGATATCCTCGTTAGCGTTCCACAGCTTGCTCATATCATAGTCGTTGTTTCTGCCGCAAGCGGAAGCGCACTTGTAGCATTCGGGAACCAGCTTCTGCTTTTCCAGCTCCACCCGGTCCATAATGGCCAGGATGGCATCATTATCAAAATTCACATTGGTCAGAGTGGCAAACAGGCCCTCCACGATCACGGCAGCGGTGGAATCGCTGACAACATGTTCGTTGCCCTCGGTTGCTCTTGCCAGACCGATCAGCGCACCAGTCAGCTTATCCTGAAGTTCTGCGGTATCTGCTTTCTTGCCACAGACACCTACATTACCCGCGCAGGCTTTGCAGCCGGCGGTCTGTTCACATTGAAAACAAAACATAGTCGAGTCTCCTTAAGATAATTATTTCTGATTTTGAGGTGCGGGAGCTTTCACCACGATCAATTCCAAAGTTTCATCATGAACATTTCGTACATTCATCCGCGTGTGAAAGGGGATCTTTAACATAGTCCCTGTGGGATACTCGTGGGATTCCTGTTCATCAAGAGCGATGGAAAGGCGACCACGCACAACAGTCATGTACACACTTTTTGCGTTAGAGAAATGCTCCGGCAGACCTTCGCCCTTGTTCAGAATCATATGCATGTAGTGGATCTCATCATCCATCAGAATCTTTTCGATGGTTTTCGTGTTGCCTTGTGTCAGATGATAAACTTGTTCAATCATAGCATTTTCTCCTTATATAATGATCCGTCCGTCGGGACTGATGGTTACGATATGCAGGGGGATGTTTTTGCCGCTGTTTTCCAGTGCGGTTTTCACTGCATGGCTCAGGCCACCGCAGCAGGGAACGGTCATCCGGGTGACGGTAATGGAGCGGATGTTGTTGTACTTGAAAATCTGGGTCAGCTTTTCAGCGTAATCCACCGCATCCAGCTTGGGGCAGCCGATCAGCGTCACCTTATCCCGCATGAAATCGTGGTGGAAATTGCCGTAGGAATAGGCAGTGCAATCCGCAGCGATCAGCAGGTCGGCTCCGTCAAAATAGGGTGCGTTGGGCGGCATCAGCTTGATCTGCACCGGGAAATTGGTTAACTGGCTAGGGACATACACATCCCCGACAGGGGCAGAATGGGAAATGCTCTGGCAGACAGTCCCGGGGCAACCGCAGGACAGCGGTGCTTCCTTGGCTTTCTTCGCAGCCAACACAGCCGCTTCGTTGTAGGCAGGGGCTTCCCGTTCCTCAAAGGAAATGGCGTTCATGGGACAAGCGGGCAGGCAATCTCCCAGACCATCACAGTAGTCCTCACGGAGCAGCTTTGCCTTGCCGTCCACAATGCCGATGGCACCTTCATGACAGGCATCGGCGCACAGGCCGCAGCCGTTGCATTTTTCTTCGTCAATGGTAATGATTCTTCTGATCATAGGTTCTCCTCCTTGCGTTGGGGGTGTTTTTTGATCGTACTCTGATTATACAAATCTGACTGATGCAATGACGTTGCAAATGTCACATAGAAATCATTTTCTTGACTTCTGCATGGCGGCAATCTCCATCATGTGTTCATACATCTCATCACCAACGCATTTCCTCGCATGCTGGCACCACTGGACACAGCTTAAGGTATCGTTGTAGGCAACAAAGCCGCAGTTTTCGCAAGGCATCTGGGTGTCGATGGAGAACAGTTCGATGAGGTGACCGCACTGAGGGCAGACCTTTTCAATAATCGTCGGTGTCCGGGGTTTTCCCTGGCATCCTTCCAGCATAGCACTTCCTCCTCAGTATTTGATACCCTTCCAGTACATGGGAGACATGACCTCTGCCTTTTCGGGCAGGTTTACATCTTTCAATGCCCAGCGTTTGAACTCCTCGAAGCCGGTGCGGTCAACGATGTAGCCGATATGTTCCTTGCCGCCGGGAGCATTGGGATCGATGTACTCCTTTACATAGTCGTAGGTGTTCAGAATGATCTTAATGATGCTTTCCTCGTCTGCCCACTTGATGAAGTCCTCGCCCATCCGGGGATTCTTCTTGCCGGTTCTGCCCAGCAGGGTCAGACGGTAGTATTTTTTCTCGCTCCGGGTCCAGGCACGATTGGGACAGTTGACAACGCATTCGCCGCAGCCGATGCACTTCTGGGCATCTCGCACAGGGCGGAAATTCTGCAGGCTCAATGCGCCGACAGACTTCTGCTCGCATTTCTTGACGCAGGCGCCGCAGCTCACACAGCGGTCAGACTCCAGTTACGGCTCGGTCATGCCTATAATGCCAAAGTCGTGCATACGCACCTTGCCGCAGTCATTGGGGCATCCGGTGAGGGCAATCTTAAAATGCAGGTCATTGGGGAACACGGCCTTTTCGATCCGCTTGGCAAAAGCGGTGGTGTCGTAGCAAGCATAGGGACAGACCCGATTTCCGATACAGGCAGTGATATTCCGGGTACCAGCGGCAGGGTAGCCCTCGTTCTCGGCCTCCTGGTTGATTTCCAAACCTTCGATGATGCTCTGAAGGGCGGCGTTCACCTCGTCCATCTTCTCAAAGGGAATGCCGGGGATCTCAAAACCCTGACGGCTGGTGATATGGACGGTGCCGTTGCCGTATTCCTCTGCGATGTGCTGCAGCACACCCAGATATTTGGCTTCCAGATGACCACCGGGTACACGGACACGGGATGCAGTCAGACCACGCTCTTTGGTAACACGGAATGCATTTTTCTTTAATTTTGCGGTATTGGTATCCATCTTCACCCCTCCTCAGTCAATCAAAGTCTTACCCTTGGTATAATTGAACACCGGGCCATCCAGACAGATGTAAGTATCATTCACCTTGCAGTGGCCGCACTTGCCAAGACCGCAGCACATTTTTCGCTCATGGGAGATCCAGATGTTTTCCTCTTTGAAACCGCGCTCCAGCAGACCCTTCACGGAGAAGCGCATCATGGCAGGGGGGCCAACCACGATGGCGACTGCCTCGCTCACATCCTGGAGTTTCAGATCGGGGATGTATTTGGTAACAAGGCCAATCTTGTGCTGTTCGGTTTCTTCGCCGCTGTCCAGGGTGAGGATCACATGCATCTTTTCACGCCAGTAAGGGAAATCATCCTTGAACAGGATATCCTTCACAGACTTAAAGCCAGCGATCAGGGTCATATTCTTACGCTCATCGGCATGATCGGCAAAGTAGGAGATCACGCCACGAACAGGAGAAACTCCGGTGCCGCCTGCAATGATGACCAGTTCTTTCCCCTTGTAGTTGTCCACATCAAAGCCGTTGCCGTAGGGGCCACGCATCAGCAGATGGTTGCCTGCATAGCGCTCAAAGACTTCGTTGGTGACCTTGCCTACCCGGCGGATGGTTAGATCCACAAAGCCGTCGCCAATGCCGCTGACGGAAATGGGAGCCTCGCCGTACTTGGGGATGGACACCTCAAAGAACTGTCCGGGCTTTACATCGCCCCGGAAGGCCATCCGGAAGGTATATTCGATGTCCGTGTGCTTGATGATGTCCAGAATTTCGGAAGAAAAAGGAATATAGTCGTTTCGTACCATCATTTGGTTACCTCCTGCATGGCATCTTCCAGCTTGTTCACGCAATGGGAGAAGGAAATGTACTCCGGGCAAATATCGTCGCACCGGCCGCAGCCGACGCACATGTGGTAGCCATTGCGCTGTTTATAGTCCAGAACCTTGTGAAGCACTTTGAAGCGCATCCGCTCACCATTCTTCCTCCGGTAGCTGCCGCCGCCTGCCACATCGGTAAAGCCGTCCACCATGCAGGAAGCCCAGACACGGCGGCGCTCACCCACCTTGGCATTCTCCGTGTAGTACAGATCCTGCATGGTAAAGCAGGTGCAGGTGGGGCATACGAAATTACAGCGGCCACAGTTGATACAGCGCTTGTTGTACTGCTCCCATATGGAGGACCGGGCAACATCGGCGGTGAGGCTTTCGGGAATCTTCACAACGGTGGGGTTCTCATGCACCTGATCGGGCACCACAAAATGGCGGGGTGCGTTCAGATCCAGGAAGAACTGGTTCCAGGCGGCATCTTTGCAGTTGATCTCATAGGTGCTGCCTGCTGCGTTGACGCTCATATCATAGTTTTCGGAGATGTTGGTTCCCATGCTGACACAGAAGCAACTTTCAAAGGAATGCTTACAGCCCATCAGTACGATCTTGATGTTATCCCGGATTCGCTTGTAATAGTAATCCGCTGGGCCGTTCCCTAGGTACATATCATCCAGCCGCTTCATTGCGTGAAGGTCGCAGCTCCGCAGGAAGATGATGGCGCCTTTCTTTGGGGGATCTGCTTCCTTGCACTGATCTTCGGTGAAGAAAAACAATGTCTGGGAGATGGGAGTCAGCACTTCCTTGAAAGAATACTCAGCCTTCCGGTCAAAGACGATCTCGGAAATGTTGCTTACCTTTCCGTAACGGATGCAATCCACATCTGAAAAGGTGTTGCCGCCTACAAAGCGCTTGGGCGCATATATATCATGCGTTTTCTTTTGCTCGGCGATCCATAAGTCAAACTGTTCTGCGCTTAAATGGAATCCCATGTTTGTTCCCTCCTGTTATTTGGGGCTGGTTTGTTTTGGTTCTCCTGTATCGATTATAAAAAATGGAAATCCCGTTTGATGTTGCAATTATCACATCAATCGGGTTTTTTCTCCATTATGATAAAATCACCAAATAGAAGTGAGAACCATATAGTATGCTGAAAAAGGTATTCCGTGTGGGTGTGCAGTGACTACCGCTTTGAACTGAAAAAAGCCCCACTGCGTGAGCAGTGAGGCCATTATCACAGTATTCGGAAACAGTTCTTGTCGTAGTCGATCAGTCCGTCATCCTTCATTTTTACAAGCTCTCTTGTCAGGGCGCTGCGGTCAACGCAGAGATATTCCGCCAGCTCCACTCTGCCGAGAGGAATTT
>CAYWRB010000157.1:3165-6668 GCA_964460025.1 uncultured Hungatella sp. | reverse complement strand
ATTATGGCGCAGGATTACACCGTGGACAGTATTTTTAAGAAAAGGCTGTTGGCATTACTGCCATACCACATCCTGCGTTATGAGCATTTTCTGAAATCAAACAGCACCGATCAGAAAAAGATAGGACAGTTTCTGGAAGACTACCGCATGATCTGCGAGAAACTGCAGCAGATACAAGAAAACGAGGACGCGTCAGAATTATATGTGGATCTGATTGCATTGATCAACAAACTGGCAGATTATGTGATCCCGGACTGCAATCCGGTCAAAGAAAGGCTTGGTGAGATTATGGGCGGACAGATTTTGAAATTGAGGTCAGAAGAATTGATTGAACAGGGTATCGAACAGGGTATCGAACGAGGTATTGAACGAGGTATCGAACGAGGTATTAACCAGACATTGTATTTGAGTGTACAGGACAAAGATATGCTCCCGGAACGTGCGGCAAAGCGGCTGAATATCAGCGTGCCGGAACTGCAAAGACAGATGGAGGAACAGGGATATCATTTCCCGGAATCGTAACTAAATTTAGTTTTAGGAAACGGAAGGGGCTGATACACACTTTTTTTGTGTAACGGCCTCTTTCCATGTGCACCAGATGCGGAAAAGGGAAAGTGGTAGAGAAAAGGCATGAGGGCAAAAAAGTCAGGGATATACACCTTGTTTCTGCTCATATTGTTTCTTTCTGCCTGCAGCAGAAAAGAGGAGAAGGCAAGCGGACAGTGTTACCATCAGCCAGCTGGTAAGCTCCGGCAAGGTGTGGAAGCCGGATAAATTTCTGGAAACCTATAAGCCGGATTCTCATCTGCTGACAGATTTTCCGGAGGATATCAGAACGGAGCTGAAGATGAGAGTGTGGATGATGGAGGAATAGTACAATTCAAAATAAATCACTTTTTAAGGGAGGCGACTTACAATGTATATTGCAGACGAAACAAGATATAGTCAAATGAAGTATAACAGGTGTGGGGCAAGCGGTTTGAAGCTTCCGGCGGTATCATTGGGATTATGGCACAATTTTGGCTCCAACGGTAATTTTGACAATATGCTAAAGTTGTGTCAGACAGCATTTGACAAGGGAATAACACACTTTGACCTTGCTAATAATTATGGCCCTGTTCCAGGCGCCGCAGAGGAAAATTTTGGACGGATTTTGAAAAAGAGTCTTGGTGTGTACCGGGATGAGCTGGTTATTTCGACGAAGGCGGGATATGACATGTGGCCGGGACCCTATGGGAACTGGGGAAGCAAAAAGTATCTGGTTGCCAGCCTGGATCAGAGCCTTCGCAGAATGGGATTGGATTATGTGGACATTTACTATCATCACAGGCCGGATCCTGAGACACCTTTGGAAGAGATAGCAGGTGCGCTGGATGGAATTGTCAGGAGCGGGAAGGCGTTGTATATCGGCATATCCAATTACAATAAAGAACAGACAATCGCAATTTCAGGTCTGTTTCGGAAGATGGGAACACCGTTTATCATAAATCAGAGAAAGTATTCCATGTTTGACCGCAGTATTGAGAATGACGGCCTGAAAGCGTATGCAGCAGAGAATGGAATAGGCATTATCACATTTTGTCCTCTGGCACAAGGGCTGCTGACAGACCGTTATATGAATGGTATTCCTGAAAACAGCCGCATCAAAACAGATGGCAGATTTTTGAAGGAGGATGCCATAACGCCTGAGACACTTGGAAAGATACGTGCCTTAAATACAATTGCAAAAGAGCGTGGACAGAGTCTGGCTCAGATGGCATTGGCATGGATCATGCGAGACGGGGATATTACCAGTGTATTAATTGGCGCGTCCAGGGCATCACAGATAACAGATAATGTGGGAATGCTGGAAAATACCCGGTTTGAAAGCAAAGAACTGGAACAGATTGAATGTATTCTGAAAGGTTAACGGGGAGGATAAGAGCGGCTTCGTTTTTCTTAGGTTGCGGACATGGTATGCGGTATGCTATACTGACATTGGACTGCCGTTAGAAGAGCAGGAACCCTTACAGGAGGAGCATTCAGATGATAACGATCTCAGAGCGCAGGGAACATGAGTCTGCCAAAAGCTTTGTCCTGCGGGTATTGATCGACAACATCGTCAATACCTGTCTGGAGCCAGGTGAAAAGCTGAACGAACCGGAGCTTTGCGGGCAGCTGGGCGTAAGCCGGACGCCTTTTCGGGAAGCAGAACTGGAACTGGCACAGAGGCGGCTTATTGAAGTCCGCCCAAAGATCGGCACATATGTCTCGCTGATCGATGCAGAGTTAGTGGAAGAAGTCCGTCATCTGCGTGCGGTGCTGGAGACGGAACTGGCCGGGATAGCCTGCGAAAAGCTCACAAAGCCGGAACTGGATCTTTTGTGGGAAAATGTAGCCCTCTGGCAAATGTACATTGACCGGGCACAGGAGAAAAAGATCTTTTTACTGGACAAGGAGTTCCATAAAATGCTGTATCAGCTGTGCGGCTGCCCATACTGGTATGAACTGGTGGAAAACCTTGCCCCCCACTTTGACCGAACCACGATCCTGAGCTTCCGCTGCCGCCCGGCAGGGGCGATTCTGGGAGACCACATCAGTCTCCTGAAAGCGATTGAAGCAAAGGATGCCCCTGCTGCCCGTGCCGTCGCAACAAGGCATATGCAGCGCTATATAGAGAACCTGACTACCATCCAAGGATCTTTTTCACATTATTTCAAGCATTGACAGCACAACGATATTTAAAAAATAAAAGAGAAAGGGTTAAAAGCGGCATTCAGAACAGCTTTGGAGAGGATAGGGGAAAAAAGAGTAATTAGGTCTTTGATAGTAAGACTTGATTACTCTTTTTATTTTATAAGACCAATACGGATAGCTGTTGGAAAAATATGAAAAGCACTTGACAGGAAAATGACTATCATATATATTTATTTATATGATATATATATCAATGATTAAAATATATAAACAAAAGAGGTGATCTCTATGGGGGAACAATACGATGTGCTCATCATCGGCGCAGGTGTCGTGGGCAGTGCCATTGCACGGGAACTGTCGCGCTACCGGCTGAACCTTGCTGTACTGGAAAAAAATCTGGATGTATGCAATGAGACCAGCGGCCGCAACTCGGCTGTGGTCCATGGCGGTTTTGCCAATCCCACTGGCAGCCTGAAGGCAAAGTGCTGTGTTGAGGGCAATAAGATTATGGACCAGCTGGCCAAAGAATTGGACTTTCCATTTAAACGCTGTGGCAAGGTGCTGGTGGGTAATACCCCGGAGGACATGGAGCAGCTGGAGCGCACCATGGAGCAGGGCATTGTCAACGGATGTAGCGGTCTGAAAATGATAGATGAGAAAAAGCTGCATGAGCTTGTGCCGGCTGCGGTAGGCAAGTTTGCTTTGTGGTCGAAAAACAGCGGCATCATGGATCCTTTCCTGTACACGGTGGCTCTGGCTGAGAATGCCCACGCCAATGGAGTAAGGTACTTTTTTGACCACAAGGTTACAGATATCACACGGAAAGA
>CAYWRB010000157.1:0-3065 GCA_964460025.1 uncultured Hungatella sp. | reverse complement strand
GACAGTCTGCTGGTGGAGGGTGCAAAGATCTGGCCCCACATTTTTAAAAAAGATCAGATCCGAACTTTTGCAGGCATTCAGCCCAAGTGGGTGGACGAGAACGGTGCTATCCAGGACTGGAAGGTCGAGATCAGGGATGAGATCGCTCCTAATGCTGTCAATCTGGTGGGCATCGAATCTCCGGGCCTGACCGGAAGTGTGCCACTGGCGCGCTATGTCATCGACATGATGCTGAAACGCGAAAAGTTTGAACCAGCCCCAGAGTTTGACCCTTATCATAAAGGCATCGTCCGCTTTGCCTCCTGTACCCCAAAACAGCAGGCGCAGTTGATTGCCCGGAACCCGGACTATGGTGAGATGATCTGCAGCTGCGAGGAGGTCACGAAGGCGGAGATCATACAGGCTATCCATAACCCGCTGGGAGTTTCCACCATGACCGGCATCAAATACCGCACCCGCGCCATGATGGGCGGCTGCCAGGGCAGTTTCTGCCAGATGAAGATCGAACATTTTATCGAACAGGAGCTGGGTATTGCTCCTGCAGATGTACAATACAGCCGTCAAGGCTCATGGGTTCTGGCGGGCGAGATGCGCAAGGAGGAGGATTGAGCCATGAATCAAAAAGACGTTGTCATTATCGGTGGAGGTCCTGCTGGTCTTGCTGCAGCTGTGGAACTGCACAGGCAGGGAATCCGAAATATGGTCATTCTGGAGCGTGAGGCGATGCTGGGCGGCATCCTGCGCCAGTGTATCCATGACGGTTTTGGCTTGGGCCGTTTTGGACAGAGCCTGTCCGGGCCGGAATATGCACAGGTTTTCATCGATGAAGTAGAAAAACGGGAGATCCCTTATAAGACCAGCGCCACAGTGCTGAGACTGACCCCGGATCGCTGTGTCATCGCTTCCACCCGCAATGGCCTGTATCAGTATCAAGCCAAGGCTGTTGTGCTGGCTATGGGGTGCAAGGAACGAAGCCGCGGTGCGCTGGGAATCCCCGGTGAGCGCCCTGCCGGTGTCTTCACTGCCGGTGCGGCACAGGCTTACATGAACCTTTATAATCGGATGCCCGGCAAAGAAGTGATCATCTTGGGTTCCGGAGACATCGGTATGATCATGGCCCGCCGCATGTCGCTGGAAGGTGCCCATGTGCAGGCAGTGTTCGAGTTAATGCCGTACCCTTCCGGCCTGCCACGCAATATTGTGCAGTGCCTGGATGACTACGGCATCCCCCTTTATCTGAGCCATACCGTCACCGGGATCCATGGCCGCGACCGCTTAAGCGGCGTGACTATCTCCCAGGTGGATGAAAACCGCCGCCCCATTCCCGGAACAGAAAAGGAATACTCCTGCGACACCCTGATCCTCTCTGTTGGTTTGATCCCCGAAAACAAATTGCTGGAAGATGCCGGTATCGCCATGGATCCGCACACGGGCGGCGCCGTCGTGGACGAAAACCTGCAGACCAGTGTACCCGGTATCTTTTCTTCCGGCAATGTGCTGCATGTGCATGATCTGGTGGATTTCGTCTCTATGGAATCTGAAGCATTGGCCTTCCATGTAGCTGCCCATGTTGCAGGTAAAGGTATCGACCCCTGCATGGTGTATGTGAACTGTGGTAAAGGCGTGGGCCATATCATTCCACAGAAGGTCAGCGGTAAGCATGATTTTAACCTGTCGCTTCGCGTGCAAGACCATTACCGTGCCTGCCGCATCGTGGTGCGCCAGAATGGCGTGGAAGTTGCTGCCAAAAAGATGAAGAAAGCGATTCCTGCGGAGATGATCCAATTCAAGGTTTCTGCCGGAAAACTTCGGCAGGAAGGCACATTGGAGGTGTCGGTAGAATGAAAAAACGATTTATCTGTATCGTCTGCCTCAATGGCTGCGAAATGGACAATGGAGGCGTTAATTTTTGCCATGTGTTTCCCGGACGTGTACGAAAAGACTTGATATTATTCGGAGAATTACATATAATATAATTAGCTAAGTTAGCTAAGAAATTTGTGCGAGAAATAGATTGGAGGCATGGATATGACTCAGGTAAATATGTTGGAGGCGAAAAGCGATTTATCAAGGTTGGTAAAATTGCTTGAATCGAAACAGGAAGAAGTAATTTATCTGGCGAGAAACGGGAAAGCAGTTGTCCAGATGACACTGATTCCTAAAAAGCCTGCCAGTAAGCGAATCGGCGTAGCAGAAGGAAAATTTAAGATTCCGGATGAGTTTGATAAGTGGGATAAGGAAATTGAGGATATGTTCGGAGGAGAAGTATGAAGATTTTATTGGACACACACATTCTTCTATGGGCGGTTTCCAATGACCTTAAGCTGCCGGAAAAAGCGAGGAAGTTAATTGAGAATCACGAGAATGAAATATATTACAGTGTTGTTTCTCTATGGGAAGTAGAACTGAAACGACTGGCCCATCCCGATGCAATGCCTGTTTCTGCGGAGGAACTTGCAGAATACTGTGATCAATCAGGATACCAAAGGATATTAATCAGAGAAAAACACATTTATGCTTTGGCAGGATTAAAACGCAATGAGAGTGCCCCGCCACATAAGGATCCATTTGACCGAATGCTGATCTGCCAGGCTTCTACTGAGAATATGATGTTTATCACACACGATTCACTGATACCAGGATATAATGAGCCATGCATTCTGGCTGTTTAAAAAGCTCTACCTACAGGAACCGGTGCAGGATGCCCTGCCCTGTTTCTATACATAACAGAATCAATCATTTTTGTGGTGGTGGTGATTCTGCTGATTTTAGAGGCGGTATGGTGTGTGACAAGCGGCATGAAAAGGAGAGTGGAATACAAATATAGAACTCACGAAAATGCCAAGTAAAAAAGAATAATTAGGCCTTTGATATTAAGACTTAATTATTCTTTTTATATTTATAAGGCCAATATGGATAGCTGTTGGAAAATTTGGCAGGAAGTTCAGAATTTCCGTTAAGGGCGGAAATTCTGAACTTTTTATATGTTTTGAGCAAAAGAGAGGATTTTATGGTATAATAAGGAAGTGCGCTGATGCGCACGCAGGTCAGCACCCTGACGGGTG
>CAYWRB010000156.1:0-6715 GCA_964460025.1 uncultured Hungatella sp. | reverse complement strand
AGCGACATGATGAAAGGGGTAGACCAGAAGGAGATTGTCCGCAATATCCGGGAGCGTTATGCCTATACCGGGAACAGAGACGACTATGATACCGCGTGCAGGCTGTTGGATTTTCTTGGAGTGGATACGGCTTATGAGTTATGTACGGTTTCTCCGCAGCTGCAGGTAGCAACCCTGCAGGAGGCACTTTCCGGTCAGGACAGGGAGATGCTGGATCGTTTCCTTGCGTCCTTGGGAGAAGATGAGGAATTTGATGCTCTCAGCTTCCGGACATATCTGAAAGAGATCCGGACAGAGCAGGATCCGGTCATGTATATCCGTACGGGAGACAGGGAGATGGATTGTTCCGACTGGGGAGGAGAACTGGTTCACCAATATGACAGCAATATCTCAGAGGGGCTGAAGATCATTTATCAGAATCAATCCTTTGATTTCAGTATCTATCGATTAAGGAGTAAGAAATGAGTACATACATTGAGAATCTGGTTAATGCAAAACTGAAAAATATGAAGAACCTTTCCAGCATGTACGAGATTGGCCATGTGAGAAAAGTGAAGGACTATATCCTGGAAGTATCGGGACTGGAATCCGTAGGATTTTATGAGAGGGTGACCGTGGCGGATTATTCGGTAGGCTATGTGACCGGCATCGGAAAAAACTATGTGATCGTGGCGATCCTGCAGCAGAACGGTCCCATCTACGTGGGAGATGAGGTGGTATCCACCGGGTTTGATTTCTGCGCGATGTACAGCCCTCTCTGTATGGGGCATATGATCAATATTTTCGGGGAAGACCTGATTCTGGGGGAGAAATTTGAGCAGCTGAAACCGATTCCCATTGAGACGGATCCGATTCCCATCATGGAAAGAGGAACCGTGAACCGTCCCTTATATACAGGGATTGCGGGAATTGATCTGATCTATCCCATTGGTTTTGGACAGAGACAGCTGATCATCGGAGACAAAAAGACAGGAAAAACACAGATTGCTCTGGATACCATTGTGAACCAAAAAAATCAGAACGTAATCTGCATCTATGCAGCCATCGATAAACCGAAAAAGCTGGTGAAAGAATTATACAATGATCTGATGCGGAAGGGCGCCATGGAGTATACCCTCATATTGGCTACGTTCCATGACGACGCGCCGCCTATCTCATTTTTCACGCCTTATGCGGCTCTGTCTATTGCAGAGAATTATATGCGGCAGGGCAGGGATGTGCTGGTGGTGGTGGATGATCTGAAAACCCATGCGGACTGCCATCGGGAGATCAGCCTTCTTGCAGGAAAGACGCCGGGGCGTGACGCGTATCCGCCGGACATCTTCTACACCCACTCCCGAATGCTGGAAAAGGGATGCCAGCACAAGGACGGCGGTTCCATCACCATACTTCCGATCGTAGAGACCAAAGGAGGAACCATTACGGACTACATATCCACCAATATCATCTCCATTACGGACGGGCAGCTGGTACTGTCCAGAAAGAACTTTGAGGCAGGGCAGAAGCCGGCCATCAATTATGGCTTATCCGTATCCCGTCTGGGAGGAGCCGTTCAGGATCCAGACATGAAGAAGCTGGGAGCCAGAGTCCGCCGGGAGTTTTTAAGTTATTTGGAGAGCAAGGAAGTGTACCAGCTGGCCAATATGGAAGAGATGAGCGCGGAGATGCGAGCCAGGTTTGCAGATGGGAAAAAGCTGGAAGAACGGCTGATGCAGTATAAATATTCTCCCAGAAGCAGGGAGGAGATCATCGGCATGTTCTCTGATGTCATGGGAGAGAACGTATGAGTCTGAAAAATGTGGTGAAGGTCATGAATTTCCATGCATTGCTGAGGGTGGACCGTTCCAGAAAGACGGCCAAAAAGTATGCCCAGATGGAACATATGGTGCTGGATATGATTGACAATATTTTGAATAACCGAAATATCATTCTTGATGTGAAGGCACTTCAGATGGATCCTTCCATGCCGGAGCTGCAGATTTATCTGGGAAGCGATCTGGGATTCTGCGGGAACCTGAATAATCTGGTGCGCCGCAGCTGTCAGGATTCTTCCGGGGATACGAGAAACATTCTCATAGGAAGAAAGCTTGGCAGCCTGACAGATGAAAGAACCTTGATCTATCAGACCAGAGAGCAGTTTGTGGAGAATCATCAGGAGGTTTTGGAACTATTGTCCCAAGGATTAAGACAAAAGGAATTTTCGGCCATACGTCTTATCTATAACCATTACCACAACTCCTCGGAGGTGGAGTTTGTCAATCGAGTGATCTTCCCCATGCCCAAGGGGCTTCTGGGCAATGAACAGTATACGGAAGATTTTGTGTGTGAAGGCGATTTGCAGCGGCTTCTTCTGGATTTGACAGAACTGTATCTGCAGTATGAACTGGAGATTGCTTCTCAGATGAGCCTTGCGGCGGAGAATATTACCAGACAGAATATCACCACGGAATCATTAAAGAAGATTGACGAGAGGGAAGAAGAGGCTCTGCAGCTGGAACGGAGAGAGCAGAAGGATAAGGAATTCGCCAAGGTTTTGGATAATTTTACAAAACTGAGGCATTACTAGGAGGCGTATGGTCATGGGAGAATTGGTAGGAAAAGTAATCTCCGTATCGGAGCTGAATGTAAAAGTACTGGTGGAGGATGGGAAAATCCATCTTCAAAATATTTTATATGCAGATGTACGGGGGAAGAGAGTAAGTTTCGAGGTGGCGGAGGAAGACGGAAATGTGGTGTCCGCCATCCCTCTTCAGAGTGTGGTAGGCCTGAAAAAAGGAACAGAAGTCTACCGCCTGGAGGACAGTCTGTCCATGCAGTACAACGAAGAACTGCTGGGAAAGGTTTTCGACGCCTACGGGGAATTGATGGATGAGAACGTGATCCAGAATCCTGTGCGCAAAAGTATCTATGACCGCATGATATCCATGGAGGAGATCAACGTCAACGGAGGGGCCCTGTGGACGGGAATCAAAGTGCTGGACTTTTTTGCCCCCATGCAGAAGGGCTTTAAGATGGGGCTTTTAGGCGGAGCAGGCGTCGGCAAGACCGTGTTGATTAAGGAACTGATCAATAACGTATACAGGGCGTTGCAGTCCAATTCCGTATTTGTCGGCGTGGGAGAGCGTTCCAGGGAGGGACGTGAACTGTATGACGAGATGCTGGAATCCGGCCTTCTGGACAAGATCAGCATTGTCTTCGGCCAGATGGGAGAGAACTCCGTGGCACGTTCCAAAGCCATCTTTAGCGGTCTGACAGCAGCAGAATTCTTAAGAGACGAGAAGGGGCAGGATGTGCTTTTGTTTGTGGACAATATCTACCGGTATGTCCAGGCCATCTCCGAGATCAATGCGGAGCTGGCCCGTGTTCCAATCGAGAACGGATATCCGGCCAATATAGGCTCGGCAGTCAGCCAGGTGGAGGAGAGAATTAATTCTACGGCGGACGGTTCCATCACCTCCTTCCAGGCTATCTATATTCCGGCAGATGATCTGACGGATGCGGCAGTGCAGACCATCCAGTCCCACTTAGACGGGCAGATCGTGCTGGACAGAAAAGTAGCGGAGAAAGGACTGTATCCGGCAGTGGATGTGTTCAACACCACCAGTAAGCTGATCGATATCGAAAAAGTAGGAGAGAAGCATTACCGTCTGGTAGAGGCTGTTCTGAAATACTACTCCAGGTACAGGGATCTGGAAGAGATCATAGCTGTCCTGGGGATTGAGGAATTGTCCGAGGAGGATACAAAAGTATTCTACAGAACCAGAAAACTGAGAAATTATTTTACCCAGCCCATGTTTGTGGCGGAACAGTTTACGGGGATTCCCGGGCGGTTTGTAAAGATAGAGGATATCCTGAGAGATGTGGAGGATATCATAAACGGAACATATGATGATGTGGACGAATCCAGATTTTCTTACATTGGCAAGATTGATTTCTAGGGTATCGGGCGTAGGGAGGACGTATGGCAAAGGAACAGAGGGAGTATCGGCGCAAAGAGATTAAGGCCTGTATTTACAGTATACAGGACGGTCTTACGGAGATTGAGCATGTAGATTTTATACGGCTTAAAAGCAGACGCTACAGCCTTCTCATTATGGAGGACTATATGCCGATGCTGGGAGAACTGGAAGGCAGCATGGATATACAGGCGGAAGGCCAGATATACCGGTGGCCTCAGGTAAAAGGGTACTATATCCATCAGAAGAATCTGTTCCGGCTGATGATCAAAGAGACGGAGGAGGCAAAGGATGAATTATCTGATTTATCAGATTCTGAAGCTTAAAGAATTTTTGCTGGCCTCCGGACTTGCTGGGATGATCATGATGATCCTGTTCCTTCTGTGGGCGGTAAGGCCGAAAAAAGGAATCGTACAGTATGGAGGACAGGGCCTTTTCTTCGGGCAGAGAATGAGAGATATCCTGTATATCAACGGCGCGGCCCTGCAGCTGATCTTTGCATTATCCAGCCTGGTGGGAAAGGTTTCCATAGACAGAATTCATATGGTATTGCTGGCGGCGGTTTGTCTTCTGAAACTGCTGGCGAAGCCTCAGATCCTATGGATGATAGCCGATGCCGGGTATAGTACGCTTCTTTTGGCACTGCTGCTGGTAGGCAATATGCTTGACGGATTTATATGGCAGACCAGGGCGGATATGTGGGCCAGGATGATGTATTATCTGTTGTGCATTTTTATTGCGGAATTTTCCGTTTATTATTTTTTTAAGCAGCTTCAAAACCTGCTGAACAAACAACAAAGCCAGAGGCAAAAGGAGTCAGATATCCGTGGATAAGATGAGAGATCAGAGTATTGAGAAGGAAAAAGAGGATTCTGCCAGAGAAGAGCAGAAAATGGCGGTTCCGGCATCTGAGCCGGATCTGATCGGGAGAGGGGTGTTAAGGGGGAAAAGGGTTCTGACCTTTTTTTTCCGTCCCTTGTGGAAAGGACTTTCTTTGTTTTTAGCGCCCTTGTGGAAGCCTTTTCAAAAAGGCGCGGATAAAATTACAAGGCGCGACTGGGCATTGTTCCTGGGAATGGCTGCATCCATAGCGCTTTTGATTTCCGCGCCGATGGTACTGATGAAAATCAGAAATACCCATCGACCGGACGACAGACTTTATAGTATTTTGGCCGGTGAAAAGTATTATTGGGAGGACGTGAAATTTGAGATAGATGAAAACAATCAGGCCATCATTTCCGACAGCAGTGGAAATCAGATGAATGTCAGCGGACAGCCGTTTTATTATGAGGAACGTGACGCTATATTTTGGCCGTTTTACGGTGTCTGGTGTCCGGTAGAGGAAATGACCTGCAGTAAAATTGATCGGTTTTCAGAGATTACATATAATCCGGGAAAAGGATGTGGGATCCAAATGCCTGATGGCAGTCAAAGGCATCTGGACGGTTTTTTATATGATAATCAGGACACCTATGTATTTTTGGAAGATGCAACCATAACTTACAACGGACAGACAAGAGGACTTGCTCCTCTCAGCTATGTCCGTGTTCATGGCAATGGATGTATGGATTTATACTATTATGGACAAGAAGAGGGAGAACTGATCACTCTTGATTCTGACCCCGAAGTAAAGTTCAGCAATGGCAGCAGAATTGACCTTGAAGGAGATATTATGTATTACCCCAATGGAATATGGCGTCTGTTGTTTGTTGCATTGGAATATATCGATCCGCTGACTAGCGAGTGATGGAGGGAATGCAGATGAAGCCACAAGAAAAGAAGAAAAAGAAAGGATGGTTAAGGCCGGCATGGCTGAATCGCATACATCTGGATCAGAGAACCAAGATTGTATGCCTTTTTGTCGTGGTTATGGCCGGAATTTTATTTTTCCTTCATCAATATAATATGCGGTATGTCAGAAATTTGGAATATGCCGGCACAACCGTAACAGACAGAGAGGTTTTTGCTCAATTACAGCAGGGAACAGCGGAAATCGGAAGCGCGGTCTGGCTGCCTCATTTTGCAGCCAATGAACCTTTGTACCGCAGGGGAAGCCATTATTACATCGGAGAGGAGCATATCCGGATACAGGATGGAGCCCCTCTGTTTGTCAATGACGGAACTTATGTAAATCTGATCGGCGGGGAAGGAGAACTGATTGATGCGGAATGGATACGGCAGCCAGCCATGGCAGGAATGTATTTGAGCAATGGACAGAGTTTCAATTATGATGGAACCATGGCGGATGATGAGCCGGTCTTTTTCTTTCACATGGATAATGGACTTTATGTAAATACGAAAAATCTGTATCTCCATGGCCTGCTGCAGGATACGGAAATACCTGTCAATAGTTTTGCTCACATTGACGAAAACGGTATCCGGTATCTGGCGCGTCAGGACGGAGAACTGATGATATATGGATCCTTTACCCAGGTATTTGATGCCACGGTAGAGATTGGCGGTCAGACCATGTCTTATCAGGACTTTTTGATAAAACTGGGAATTTAAAATGAAACGGATAATCAGAAGCAGCCGGAACCGGAAAAGCCTGAGGAAGATATGACTAAGCCGGAAAGTCAGGCAGGAGAAAATGAAAAAGAATCAACAAGCGATGCGCAGCTAAGCCTGGAGGATCTGCAGGAGTCTCCGGAAGAGATAAAGGATGGGGAAGGGAACCAGCCTGTAATCGGAGACCGTGATGCATACGATGGAAGCGGCAATGACAATATGACAGATGGTAACGTCCCCGGTGGAGACGG
>CAYWRB010000155.1:0-6752 GCA_964460025.1 uncultured Hungatella sp. | reverse complement strand
GGCAATCTGACAACGGGCGAGACCAATACGCCGTATTCCACAGTAAAAGATTGGAATAAGGGAATCAATCAAGGGCACCTGTTCCTGTTTGGAGACGGATTGATTCATGCCGGCCTCTGGAACAAGGGGGCTGGTGAAAGTACCCAGTATGGAAACACCTATGCCGGCATGGAGGGGATTGTAAAAAAGATCCTGAACAACGGATACCCTGAGATAAACCTTACGGCTGCAAAAGGCAAATTGACGGAAGGTCCGGCGCCTCGAAACTATGAATTGGTCCGAGATTACCAGCTGGCCGGAACAGAGGAACAAAAACTTGGTACTTCCACCAGCGGAAATCCTTATTCAGGGACAGATATCCAGAATCTCAGTATAGATGTTATCGGAACCTGGGGCGGGGATATTGACACAGGCTCCGAATCCCTGGGATACCTTTTTGAGCCGGTGGACGGGGATTACAAAAAGAGTTATAAGAACGTGACCGGCCTGTTCCAGCTGGACAACGACGGCTACTATTATTACAATATGCGGGAAAATTTTGCCGAGTTCAGCCAGGAGGGCGACAATCATTTCATCCTTTATGATGCCCCGGCCACCATTCGGACGGACGCGGACGCCAGCATTGGCAATTTTTTCCCTTTCAACAAGGGCTCCGAGGTGTTTACCGGCCTGAATGCCAACGGAACACTGACCAGCAGCGTGGCCTGCTCCCGCAACACCATGAACCACCACCTGGGAATGACGGTGGACGTGGACTTCCGTCAGCCTGTAAACGGCATGATCGGCTCTGGGACAAACGCCCAGCCTATGACCTTCCAGTTTTCCGGGGATGACGACGTTTGGGTATTCATCGACGATGTGCTGGTGCTGGATCTGGGCGGCATCCACAGCGAGATTTACGGTACCATCGACTTTGAAACCGGCGATGTCTGCATCGGCCGTTCGTTCGTTACTAAGGGTATCCCCGAGGACCCCAAGGATCCTGATAACCTGGTGACCGAAACCGACTTGAAACAGCTTTTTGCGGATGCCGGGGTGGATATCAAAGACTCTGACTGGAGGGGAAATACATTTGCCAGCAACACGACTCATACCCTGAAAATGTTCTACCTGGAGCGGGGCAACTATGACTCCAGCATCGCCTTGCGCTTCAACCTCCAGCCCCTGCTTTACCAGAATATCGTAAAGGTAGATCAGAACGGGAACCCTCTTCCCGGCGTGGAATTTGAACTTTATCCGGCCACAAGCGGCGATAGCGGGGACATCCAGTGTCTGTATACGGATAACAGCAATGTGCAGGAAAATACCGTCTTTTATGTGACGCCTGATATCAGCGGTGGTCCTCTGGTTACGCTTACCACGGATGAGAACGGCTCCGCCGTGTTCCATACGCCCGAAGGCGGCTATTTCAACTTTGCCGATCTGGGCGATCAATATTACGTTCTGCGGGAGACCAAGGCCCCTGAGGGCTACCGTGCCCAGCCAGTTGACATCGCGCTCTACTATGATGCGAAAACCTCTATGCTTTCTGTGGCCAACCGCTGGACCACCGGGGCATACGCCTGTTCCGTGTCAAATATCACCGGCCCCCAGCAGCTCCACTACGCCGGCAGTATGGCTTCCACTGGCCAGCTTCTGCCCGACGGTGATCTACTGCCCAGTGATGACGCGAGAGACGGCCTGGTGATCGCGGTGCCCCTGCTAAAGCAGAAATCCACGGGCTCCTGGATGGCGCTCTACGGCAGCAACTTGACCGGGTTCAACTCTGTGATGGCGGGCAATGACATACCGGCTTGGCGGAGCGCCGTTCTGCGGGCTGTGCTGGAGCAGGCAGGAGGGAAGGATAACGCCGATTGGCACCTGGATTGGGATACCGAAAATAAGCGCTTGTACGGGAAGCTTTACGACCTGCCCGGCCTGGCTACCCGCTATCTGCTCAATAATCCTGCCGGCGATATGCAGATGGTCTATGGGATTATTCCGCCCGCGGCCTTGAGGGCTTTGGGGATCACGGGGGCCGGTGCCGCGGAACGTTATGCCGCTCTGCGGGAATATGTAAAGGATCATGGGGTACAAGACGTCATCAATGTCATTAATGGTGTCAATGACGGCAACGCCTTCCGCTTGATGAGTGTGCAGGACTTCAGTCGGAGCTTCCGCTCCCTGCTCTACATCCCCAACGAGCGGCGGGAACTGCGCGTGCTGAAAATCGATCAGGATGGCCGGCCCTTGCCGGAGACGGGCTTTGGCCTGTTTGATAATCCGAATTGCAGCGGAACGCCGGTGGCCTTTGGTACCACCGGTCAAGACGGAATGCTGGTTTTCTCTCCCACTGGGGACAGTACAAAGGACGGTCAGGCCCAGATGGTCTGGGCCAACAGCACCAACACCCGGTATTATCTAAAGGAGACGGCGGCTCAGGACGGGTATCCTTTGAATACGGCCATAACCCCCGTAGTGGTGGGAACCTACGGTATCTACGCGGACGCGGGCGTCCTGGGCGATGGTATCAGCGTGGCGGCGGATGTGGGCCGCCTGACGCAGACAATGCGCCAGTACGCTATGGGCAACGACGTGGACGTGACGCTGCGGGACCTCACGGCCTTCATGCAGGTCCAGTCCAGTGGGAACTTTAAGCCGGACGGCTGGACAGACGCCGTGCTGGAGGGGACTGATGTTGTGCGCAGTATGAACCTCCACTTTGAGCGCAACCAGTTTGTAGATTACGGCCTTCATGATCAGGACGGCGGAGAGAATTACCGTCCCTTCTTTGTCACCGACACCGGATTTGTTCGGACGCGGATCCAGCAGAATTACGGCGCGCTCACGGGGAGCCAGTATGACCCCGTGGCTTCGGACACTAACAAGGATAATCTGGGCGATATCGATCTGACCAATCTGTTCAGCCTGCTGAATATGGTGGTGGTAACTGACAGGATTGCCGACGCTGGAACCGGTGAGTTGACCATCAGCAAGAAGGTGACCGGAGAGGGGGTGACAAACGCGGACCAAACAAAACTCTTTTCCTTTACCGTAAACCTGACCAACGCGGATGGTGTCCCCTTGGACGGCGCATTTGATTACTATTTTTACGGCACGGATAAGGCAGGTAAAGTATCGAATGGAGAAACGCTGTTCCTCCATCACAACGAGTCCCTTACTATTCTTGGCCTGCCTGCGGGAACCCGGTTTACCGTGACGGAAGCGCCGGAAACAGGCTGGTATGTGCTTCCGCAGACCGGTTCCTATTCCGGCGAGATTCCTGTGGACGGTAATTTCAACGCTGTCTTCATTAATTCAAGGCAGGATTTCCCACGGACAGGAACCGGCAGCCTGACGATTCAGAAAACGGTTACCGGTTCAGGGGGCGATAAGACAAAGAAATTTAATTTCTCCGTCAGATTGACGGGGGAGGGAACCTTTACTCATGACAGTAAGACCTATACTCTGCCGTGCGAGATGTCCTTTGCGCTTGAGGATGGCGAGAGCGTAATGATTGAAGGCCTGCCTGTGGGAACAATCTATGTGGTGACGGAAAGCGGAAACGAGGGATATATCGTCACGAAAACGGGCAGCAGCAGCATGATTGTGGACGGGGAAACGTCCACTGCGAAGTTTGTCAACTACATGGACGGACAGATTCCGGAGGAGCCGGAAGAAGTTCAGGTAACGGTAAAAAAGGTCTGGGTGCTGGACAACGGCGGCCAGATGGCTCCGTCCGTGACAGCGGTGCTTTATCAGAATGGGATACGGCATGATGCGGCGGAGCTGAATGCCGGGAATGACTGGGCTCATACATGGAGCGGTCTGGACGGCAGCGCCATATGGACCGTTGGGGAGCCGGAGGTTCCTGATGGCTTTACATCCTCTGTCAGCAAAGGTGACGGGCTGAACTTTACTATCACCAATGACGACATCTCTGAGGATCCTGGAACCCCCGATACTCCCGGAACTCCTGATACCCCTGATCCCCCTGGAACCCCCGATACTCCCGGAATCCCTGATACTCCCGGCACCCCTGATACTCCCGGAATCCCTGATCCCCCCGGTACTCCGCGTACCCCTGATACTCCCGGTGCTCCTGGAACCCCTGATAACCCGAAAATTCCGCAAACCGGAATTAATTGGTGGCCGACATGGCTGTTGGCTGCAGCTGGTGTGCTGCTGATATTGGCGGGGATCGGAAAGAAACTGTGGGTCAAAGGCAGACATGAAAAGTAACATAAATTTATTCATCTGCGGAGGGCTGCTGTTAGCGGCAGCTCTCTGCACGGCTGTGTATCATCTTTGGGATGAAAGCCGCGCATCGGATAGTGTGGAAACGGCTGTACGGCAAATAGAGGAGCAGATCTCGCCGCTTGAGCCCGTTTTTTCCGAAGAGGAGGATGAGCCGATCGGTATTCTTTCATCCGGTTTTGTTCCGCAAGGGGAAGAGATGCCTGTATTGGATCTTGAGGGGAATCAGTACATCGGTACGTTGGAACTGGCTTCTATGGGGATAACCCTGCCGGTTATGAGCGAGTGGAGTTACCCCAAACTAAAACTGTCGCCCTGCCGTTTTTCAGGCAGCATCTATCAGGACGATCTGATTATTGCGGGGCACAACTATTCTTCTCATTTTGCCTGCCTGAAGGATCTGGATGTTGGCGATGAGATCATTTTTACTGACGCAGAAGGCCGCGAGTTTTCCTATATGGTGTCGTCTCAGCAGCTTCTGGATCCAATGGAGATAGAGACGCTGGAGACCGGAGATTGGGATCTGACGTTGTTTACCTGCACAATTGGCGGAAAGTCTCGCGTATGTGTGCGTTGTGAACGGGTAAATGAATGACCTGAAAAATTTTATTTTCCAACGGAGCCGTTTATTGTGACACTCAATGAAATGCCGGAAATAATCAGGAAAGACGATACGGCAGAGAAGAAACTACATGAAAACGGATCAATAGGAGGCAGAGAAAGCAATCGCTTACAGGTGGTTGCTTTTTTGGTGCGGTAAAATTGGCAAGCGGCTGCCATGTTTGCAGAAACAAAAAAAGAAACGGAAAAATGTAAAATCTACTTGACATAAAATGTAAAGTAAGCTATACTCTAAATGTAAAGCAAATTTTACAATATAAAGATGAGCACTGTTGCTTAAGAATCATGCAAGTCAGTACTTCGTGCATAGGAAGAAGGTGGGAGGGTGAAAAACCGAATCCAAGAATTAAGGAAGGAGAATCGGATACGCCAGGAGGATCTGGCAGACGCGGTGGGAGTGACCAGACAAACGATTATCTCTCTGGAGAATGGGAAGTATAATGCATCTCTGCAGCTGGCCTACAAGATAGCCAAGTATTTTGGCAAACAAATCGAGGAAGTATTTTTATTTGAGGAGGAAGAAGAAGGATGATGTTGTTTGAGCAGTTATTTGGACATGGCACAATGAATTTTGAGAAGAGGTGCAGAGTAAGGATCCGTGCCGGCATGGGAGCCGTTCTTTTAGGATGTATATCCATAGCTGCAGCGTTTGCAGGAGGGAAGGCAACAGAGGGAATGGGACAGATGTGCATTTGGTTTGGGATCGGCCTTGTGGTGGGAGGAATCCTTAAAGTGGTAAGGAACCGAAAGATTTTAAAGAATCCTGAACTGAAAAAGAGCAGGGAGATTGCGGAGACAGACGAACGGAACCGGGAGATCGGCCTTAAGTGCTGGGCATACAGCGGCTACGCCATGTTCCTGCTTTTATACCTCGGAATTTTGGCAGGGGTATTCTATAACGAAATGATTGCACAGGTGCTTTTGGTGGTAACCGCTGTCTATGCATTGCTGCTGCTTATTTTCCGGTGGCTACTGGAAAAAAGCATGTAAACTCTGGCAGTCAGAGCAGGCCTCATATGATTAAGCCCTGACTTTCAGGAAACAAATCACAGGGATTTCTGCTCTGCGGCAAACGCCAGAAAAGAATTTAATGCGCTGGAAGAACGGTTGGGATAATGGACGAATCCCACCGTTCTTTTTGGGATAGGGATATTTAAGGGAATCTGTGTCAGCTGACCGGATTCCAGTTCGCCTGCCACGAATTCCCGGATGACGCTTCCCACTCCCAGGCCGATTTTGGCAAATTCAATCAGCAGGTCCATGGTAGTGACCTCCAAAAGACTGTTGACCTGAATGTGATTGGCAGACATATAGTCATCAATATATCGCCTGGTAATATTGTTGCGATCCAAAAGCATGATGTTCCCTGCCTGAAAAATATCTGCGTTATCTCCTTCCCGCAGCCTTAAGTTCTCCAGGTAGCTGGGGGTGGCCACGAAAATGTCCTCGATCTCCATGACAGGCAAAAACGCCAGGCTTTTCTGAGGCTTTGGCTGTGCAACCAGCCCCAGATCGATTTTCTGCTGTTCCAGCATGGCCAGGGTCTGGCTGGTAGATTGATTTTCGATGGTAATCTTTATATGAGGATATTTTTCAATGAAGCCCTTTAAATAGGACACCATGATGAAACGGCACAGGGTATTGCTGACACCGATGCGGATATGCCCCATATGAAATTCACGGAAACGTTTTAGCTCCAGTTCTCCGGCAGTCAGTTCGTCGAAAGCGAAGCGGATATGTTCAAATAAAATACTGCCTTCTTCTGTCAGCTGTACGCCTCTGGAATTTCGGGTGAAAAGCACGGTATCCAGGCTGTCTTCCAGTTTTCCGATGGCTTTGCTGATAGCCGGCTGGCTGATATACAGTTCCTTGGCAGCTTTGGAAATATTGCCAGC
>CAYWRB010000154.1:0-6763 GCA_964460025.1 uncultured Hungatella sp. | reverse complement strand
CCACAGCAGCAGGATTTTGTTTCTTCTTTCTTCTTACTGAACAGTCCCATAATTGATTCCTCCTAAAAATTTATATCAGCAAAAATTGGAACGCATTGAACAGATAGCCGACAATGATAATGCCAATGGTGCAGATGCTAATGAACAGCGCCAGCAGCTTCGGCTTCACGGCCTTGCGGAGCATAATCAATGACGGCAGACTTAGCGTTGTGACAGCCATCATAAAGGACAGAATTGTGCCAAGCTGTGCGCCCTTGTAAAGCAGGGCCTCCGCCACCGGGATCGTGCCGAAAATATCCGCATACATGGGGACGCCCACCAGCGTGGCAAGGACAACCCCGAACGGATTGTTGCCGCCTAACACCGCTTCAATCCAGCTTTCTGGAATCCAGTTGTGAATGACCGCACCAATGCCTACGCCGACCAGGATATAAGGGAATACTTTCTTGAATGTGGAAACGACCTGTTCTTTCGCAAACTGAACCCGTTCCCGTTTGGTCAGTGTTGGGGATTCAATGTCCACGCCGCCAGCGTTGCGGATAAATTCCTCTACATAAGGCTCCATGTGAAGTTTCTCAATCAGGGTGCCGCCTACCACGGCGATTACCAAGCCGACCACCACATAGATAATTGCAACTTTAGCACCGAAAATGCTCATTAGAAGGATAAGGCTACCCAGGTCTACCATTGGAGAGGAAATCAGGAACGAGAATGTAACCCCCAGCGGCAACCCGGCGCTGGTAAAGCCGATAAACAGCGGGATGGACGAGCAGGAACAGAAGGGTGTCACCGTACCCAGCAATGCGGATATGATATTCGCACCAATGCCATGGAACCGTCCCAATATCCGCTTACTGCGCTCCGGCGGGAAGTAGCTTTGAATGTAGGAAATCACGAAAATCAAGAAGCACAGCAGTACCGTAATTTTGACCACATCGTACACAAAGAATTGGACGCTGCCGCCCAGCCGAGAGGCCGTATCCAGACCCAGCAAAGAGAGCAGATCCCCAATCAGCACATTCAGCCACTTCATTCCAAGAACCTGGTCCTGGACGAACAGCCAGAGGGAACGAAGGATTTGCATGAGAGTACCTCCAATCAAATAGTCATATCAAAATATTTTGATGTGTTGTGTTGAAAGAAAAGCCATCCCCGGACGATGGCTTTTCTCATCCACAGCAACGGTCCTGTTCTGTGCTGGGCGTTGTCAGAGATAGCAACAGTTCAACAGCGGCCTTGCTGCCTGTACTGCTCAGGCTGTAATGGGTCCATTTCCCTTCCTGACGGCTCACGACAATACCCGATTCGCATAGAATCTTCATGTGATAGGAAACGGCGGATTGTGCCATTCCCAACTGGTCCATCAAAACGCAAGCGCACTTCTCGCCGCCCCGAAGGAGGGAGAGGATTGCCAGACGCTTTGGGTCACACAAAGCCTTAAAGACTTTGGCGTGTTCCTGGTGGGCGTTATCCATTGTACTAACCTCACATCAAAATTATTTGATATGAGTAGTATATGCAATAGCGGCCTTTTTGTCAACCCCCATTTTCAAAAAATATGACGTTCGGAATGTGACCAAAAAAGGTGGCGATCACACTGAATATAGAAGGAGTTATACCCTTTTTGGGATCCTCTTTTCATGTCACACTATCCAAATGTTTAGTTGTCTCTGCCGGCCATATCTTTTATACTATAAGTTAATGGTCAAGGCACCTGCCTTATCCATACACTTTTCAAACTTAAGGAGGATTTCATCATGCCAGGCAGAGACAACATATATCTCACCCAGCACACCACCAAGGAGCAGCTGGATACCTTCAAGCAGGAACAAAAAAATGACTATTTTACGGAATTTCAGCATTTTGAAGAGCAAAATGAACTTCTTCAGCAAAACAAACGTACGCTCCTGGGCTTTGGAAAAAAAGACAGCAGGCAGATGGCCAATGTCAAGGAAAGCCTCAGCGAATTAAAAGAATTCCTGTCAACCCCCATGTCTTCCGACTTTGCTGCTTTTGACACCCAGCGCAGAAGAGGCTATCAACTCTACGAACGGCTTTCTCTCCACTGTGAAACCTACATAAATGCCAAAGGCAGCCCCATCACCGCCTCCGGAAAATCCAGATTAGCTATGGTAAAAATGATATACAACCAGTGCTGTGAAGAAAAGAAGCTTTTTAATGACTGCGCCCAATCCCTGTTTCAGGAAGCAGGAAACCAGTCCATCCTCTGGAGCAACGTCCTTGGGGAGATCCGCATTGCCCATGTCAACATTGATCATATGAATGTATACCAAACCGGCAATGGCTCCAGCCAGGTATGGAGATTCCGCCAAGGAGAAAAGGCCGCATTCTTCAAAGCTGAGGAAAAGGTTCCTGTTTTCGACCAGAATGTCCTTTTGGATCAATATATGGCGGAGCATCCCCAGGAAAGTAAGGCTTCCCAGGCGGCCTGCCAACAAATCTATCTTGCTATCAATAAGCGGCCGGAGATGGCAATAACCAGAGGTCAGTTTTTAGGTCCCATAATCATGGAAAAAGAAGCTGCTCAGAAAACATTTGACGAAATCAAAGCAGTGAAAGCAGCCGATGACCCTGAGTACATCGCTGCCTCCGACCGGCTTTCCACCATAAAGAAGCTGGAAGATTTATTTGAAGCCCGTTTTGACAGCGTTTCCTTCTCCCCTGAGGAAGAGAATTTGAAGGAGGAACTTATTGCCAAGGTCTTGGACAGGTTCAGGTCAAAGAGATCCTTTTCGGAGCCATTAAGCGATGATGAACTTGCCTGTCTCTCCAACCTGGAATACATGACCTTCTATTTTCAGGCCACAAGCTTCGTCAGCAAACAGCAGGCCCTGTCCCACAACTGCGAAAACGCCAAAATCAAAAGTGACGCTGTGATTTCTACCAGAAATGTAGCTACCAGCCGTCTGGCCGCCCTCCTGGGCTTTCCGGAACTTATCGCCAAATCCCGCACCATTGTCCTGGAAAAAGGCGGAAAGAAGATAAAAGGAAACCTTATGATGGAAGCCTCCGGAACCGAGTTCTTTGCTCTGACACAACAGGCGAAAAAGAACGGACTGTCCATGGAATACACTCCCGAAATGATACGCCAGCTTACGGTCCTTCAGCTTATGGATACCCTGTGTGCACAATACGACCGAAACAAGACCAATTACTTCGCCGAAAGCCATGTGGAAAACGGCTGCCTGATCGTCACCGGCCTCACTGCCATCGACAATGATATTGCCTTCGGAGAAGTTCCATATGAAGAGGTCAAAATCGGAGGACGCACCTTGTCCTCCTGTGAGTCAGATGAACATCCGGGAATGTGCAGCCTCCCGGCCGTAGACCAGGACTTTTTCGAGAACATCATGAATCTGGACCCGAGATTTGTTGATTACACCTTAGGTGATCTTCTGAGCGAGGCAGAATTAACAGCGCTTAAGGATCGTCTTGCAGGTCTGAAAGAACTTCTGAGAGCTACTTTCGCAGCCAACCCTGATTTTGTGGTGGACAAAGAACACTGGCTGGAAGCGGTATCCCGCTTTGCCCAGACCAAGTCTTCCTACATTCAGAACGAATATGTCCCCAGAAGAAATCATGATGAGAACAGCAATCCGTAAGTTATGTTACCTTGTGCCTCCATACCTTGTGACTCTGCCGAAAAAATGTATTGTCAATGGAAGTATGATTGTGTATAATAGATAAATAAGGCACCATTTTGTGGGAGAACGGACTCCCCAACAATCAGGAGAGTATAAAACATGGAGAGAATTCTTATTGTTGATGACAGTTCCGTGCAGGCTGCCAAATTGAAATATATTCTGGATGATGATTATGAAATCATCATTGCACAGACCGCAGAAGAGGGGCTCCATCACGCACACGCAGGTGGGTTTTCTTTAATCCTTTTGGATGTGGTCATGCCCGGCATGGATGGTTTTACCCTGCTTAAAAAGCTGCAGGAGGAGATCATCACCCAGAGTGTGCCTGTCATACTGATTACCAGTCTGTCCGACACGCAGGATGAGTATTACGGACTTACTTTAGGTGCGGTCGACTACATAACCAAACCCTTCCATCCATTGATCGTAAAGGCAAGAGTGAATACCCATATCAAATTATATAATTACCGGAAACAGGTGGAACGTCAGTCCAAGACGGACCAGTTAACCGGAGTCGCCAACAGGCGGCATCATGACGATTACAGTATTGTCAAATGGAGCGAAGCCGCCCGTCTGCGGATTCCATTCTCCATCTGTATGCTGGATATTGACCATTTTAAGGCGTTCAATGATACCTTCGGCCACCCTGCAGGGGACAAGGTTATTTCTGCCGTAGCAAAGACCGTATCCTCCTATCTTCAACGCAGTACAGACTTTTTCGCCCGCTACGGAGGGGAGGAATTTGTAGCATTCCTGATGGGTGACAGTTCCCATAAGGCATTTGAACATCTGAAAAAGATCCGGCAGGAGGTGGAGAATCTTTCCATTCCCCACAATCCGTCCGTATCTCAGTGGGTTACGGTCAGCATCGGAGGCGTTACCGTAGTTCCCCATGGAGAAACTTCTTACTCTTCCTACTTAAAGATTGCGGATACCATGCTGTACGATGCCAAACGATACGGCCGAAACCAGGTGGTCTGGGCAGATGAAAAGATGAAACAGCTGTTTGAGAAATGACAAAGCATTCGCTCTCGCTGCTTTTGATACCGGTCAGCAGCGAGAGTTCTCTTTATTTTGTTTCCAACCAATAATCCTCTGGTTCCGGCATATCACGATGATCGCCCAATCATGGTTTTGCATACCCTAAACTCTCTAAAAAAACAAGTTTAAGTCATCAATTACTTAAACTTTCAAAACTATCTCCAATCTCTTTCCACACAGAACTCGTGTATAATTCTCCCCCAATCTGCACATCCTACCACTGCATTGCACATAAATAACGGCACTTTCCCCAGGTACCGAAATCTATGACACACAGTACGAATTTCGAGGTGAACAACTATGAAAACTATCTGGACCCAATCTACATCCATCCCTTCCCGCAACCGCCTGCCAGGCAATCTGACAACGGACGTAGCCGTCATCGGCGCCGGTCTGGCGGGAATCCTGACCGCCTACTATCTCTCCCAAGCCGGAAAGCAGGTCATCGTCCTGGAAGCGGAGCGAATCGGCAGCGGCCAGACAGAGGGCACCACTGCCAAAATCACCTCCCAGCACGGGCTTATCTATCAGAAGCTTCAAAAATACATGGGCATCCGCTGTGCAAGACTTTACGCCTCTGCCAATCAAAAAGCCATTTTGGAATACCAGCGCCTGATTAATGCCCGATCCATCTTCTGCGATTTCGAAAAATGCTCCTCCTGCCTTTATTCCGAGCAGGATGCCTCCGTCCTGCAGCAGGAATCCAAGGCTGCCCTGGAATCCGGAATTCACTCCCAGTTTTCCACTGACACAGAACTGCCCTTTCCCGTGAAAGGAGCCGTCTATTTCTCCAATCAGGCCCGGTTCCATCCTCTCAAATTCCTGGATGCCGTCTCGTCTCTTTTAACCATTTATGAGAAAACACCGGTTCTGGCCGTAAAGCAGGCGAAAAACCATCAGGTTCTATCCACCCCATACGGCAATGTGTCTGCCCGGGACGTAGTTTTCGCATGTCACTATCCCTTTCCCCTGGTTCCGGGATACTTTTTTCTGAAAATGTACCAAGAACGCAGCTATGTACTGGCTCTGTCCAATGCCGCCAAGCTTCAGAACCTGTATTTAGGTATAGAAAAAGAAGGGCTTTCCTTCCGCAGTTCTGGAAATACCCTTCTGTTAGGAGGCTTTAACCACCGTACCGGCAAGCCCCTCCCTCATCCATATGAATCCCTGGCCCATGTGGCCGGCCGGTTCTATCCCCATGCTGCAATAACCGGCCACTGGTCCGCCCAGGACTGCATCACCCTGGACCATCTTCCCTATATTGGAAGATTTTCTCCTAAGAGACCTCACTGGTACGTAGCCACAGGCTTTGGAAAATGGGGAATGACTACGTCCATGGTATCCGCTCATCTGCTGACCGGCTTAATCTTCGGACATTCCTCTGCGGCTGAGTCCCTATTCTCTCCCTCACGCCTCAATCTCAGAGCCTCTGCGGCAGAATTTATGGTCCACTCCATAGAATCCGGCAAAGGCCTTCTGTCCGGTATCGTTGCAAAAGACCGCCGCTGCCCTCATATGGGCTGCAAACTGACATGGAACCCAGAGGAACGCACCTGGGAATGTCCCTGTCATGGCTCCCGTTTTGATTCCCATGGCACTCTGAAAGCCGGACCTGCACAGAAAGATCTCTTCTCTCCCCACTGACTCTTCCCGCCGGCAGCAAAACAGTGCCTGCACATCTTTGCCGGCAGCATCAGACAACCTTCGCAATATCCACCAGCTCCAACTCCTCTTCCCGGTTCTCCAGGCTGGCGGCCAGGGCCTTGGCCGTATCCAGAGCCGTCAGCACATGAACTCCGGTCTCAATGGCATTTCGCCGGATGATAAACCCGTCATGGCTTCGTTCCGCACCCTGCTGAGGAATATCAATAACCAAATCAATCTTATGTCCCAGAATCAGATCCAAAAGGTTGGGCGACTCCTGTTCAATCTTATTGACCTTCAGCGCCTTCACCCCGTTTTGGTTCAGCACCCTGGCCGTACCTTTCGTGGCAAAGATTTTATAACCGGCTTCTTTAAATCTCCTGGCAACCTCCACCATCTCCTGCTTATCCTCA
>CAYWRB010000153.1:0-6798 GCA_964460025.1 uncultured Hungatella sp. | reverse complement strand
GTGGCTGCCTGGAGATTGATTTGGTCAAACTGGCCGCATACGTAATCCTCGTGGGCATAGGCCAGGATGGTCTTCTGGCCGGAAAACATTTCCTCCACAAAGCCGTTCATGACACCGTAAGCAGCGCTGCGTTTCGCATACATGGGCCGGGTCTTTTTGCTCATATACCGCGTAAACAGGATGGATACCGGGATGGTAAAGGCCATACAGAGAACCAGGGGAAGGGAAATGATGCACATCATAAGGAAGCTTCCGATTACCGTGACACTGCTGGTTAAGATTTGAACCACATCCGTGGAAATGCAGGTGCAGATGACATCAATGTCATAGGAAACACGGCTGATGATGTCGCCGGCCTGATTGCGGTCGAAAAAACCTACCGGCAAAGACATCAGCTTGTCGAACACGTCCTTTCGCATGGTTTTGGCAATCTGCCGACCGACACGCATCATTCCCACGTTTACAAGAAAGCTCATGATATTGCTGCCTATGTAGACGGCCAGCATTAATTTCGCATAGTGAAATACCAGTTCCATCCTGACTTTGCCCGGACCGGCGCTGGCTGCGGTGATGGCTTTTCCTGCAAAGCTTGGTCCCATCAGGTTTCCTATATTGGCGGCAAAGGTACAGAGAAGAAGAAGCAGAATGATCCACTGGTATTTCATCAGATAACCTATGATGCGTATCAGTGTACCCTTTGTGTTTTTTGGCTTTTGTTTTGTGCTGCCTGGATTTCCATAGCCTGACATTTGCATTCCTCCTAATTTTCTAACGTAATGATATGCGCCGCATTACCTCACCAATATTCCTCTTTACAGCGTAGTGTCATTTAGTTAAGAGTTTTGTGCTTAATGAAATTGTGAAAGGTCCACTCTGAGAGAAAGCAACACAACTTCCTCTCAGAGCTATGTTATCCCGGATAGCTAAACGTTAACGAAATGACATTGCCTCACAACGAGGCCCCCATCTGGGTTTCGTAGATCTGGCGGTAGACAGGACATTGCTCCAACAGTTGGCTGTGATTGCCGTATCCGATACATTTTCCGTTGTCCATCACCAGAATATGGGTCAATCCCATAAGGCTGCTGATTCTCTGAGCCACCATAATCAAGGTGGTGTCCGGATAATTTCCCAGGATTTCATGGCGCATGGCAGCGTCTGTCTTGTAGTCCAGGGCGCTGGAACTGTCATCCAGAATAAGGATTTCCGGGGCTCCTGCCAGTGCGCGGGAGATGAGGAGCCGCTGCTTCTGGCCGCCTGAGAGATTGGCGCCTTTTATGCTGGCCTGGTAGGAGAGACCATCATCCAGGCTTTCCACATATTCGGCTGCCATGGCATGCTTCACCGCATTGTTTATTGCCTGAGGGGACAGGTCCCTTCCGAAATTAATGTTTTCATAAAGCGTATCCTGAAAGATCATGTCATTCTGAAAAACAATGCCGAATTTGCGGTGCAGCTCATCTTTGTCGTAGGTTCTTACATCCTTTCCGTCGATGAAGACACCTCCTTCGCCGACATCGTAGAAACGCAGCAGAAGATTGATGATGGTGGTCTTTCCGCATCCGGTAGGCCCGATGATCCCAAGGCTTTCTCCGCGATTGATGGCAAAGCTGATATCATGAAGAGCCATTTCCCGCTCTTCTCCGGCAAAACCGTCACTGGTGTCATCGTTTTTCCCGTAATTAAAGCTTACGTGTTCAAATCGGATAAACTCAGGACCGGAAGGTTTCCTGGCTTCACTGTCCGGCAGAATATGCTGGACGTTTTCCGTCTGAAGCACCGCATCAATACGATTGGCGCTGGCCGTGGCTTTGCTTAAGGTCATAAAGATACGGTTTAATCCCATGACCCCCATGGTGATCATGTTGAAATACGTTAAGAACGCCAAGATGACCCCGGAGCGGATATATCCGGCATTTACACGCCAGGCTCCCAGGATTACCACCACGGTCAGGCCTGCGTTCAGGAAGGTCTGCATCAGAGGGCCAGGGACCGCCATAACCATGCTGGCCTTCATATCATCCTGCGTCAGGGCCTCATTGGCAGCTGCGAATCTTTTTTTCTCCCAATCCCCTTTGCTTAGGGCCTTGATGACACGGATTCCGCTGATGTTTTCACGCATGATACGGACAACCACATCCAGAGAGTTCTGAACCGTCTGATACAGGGGAATTCCTCTGGAGGATACGAAAAAAACAATACTGATTAAAACAGGAAGCATGACAAGCAGAACCAGAGCCAGAGGGAAGTCCATGATCATGGTCATGATAACGCCTCCCACAAGTATAATAGGCGCACGCACACACAGGCTCTGCAGCTTCTGAACGGCAGTCTGTACGTTGTAGCTGTCACTGGTCATTCGGCTGATAAGGCTTGGAAGACCGAAGCCGTCAAACTGGCTGCCGGACAGGTTGACGGTTTTGGTAAACAGATCCTGCCGGACACGATAACTGATCTTATGGGCATTATCGACGGCTTTCCGGTTGGCCATTACATTGAAGTAACGGCACAGAAAAGCGGATAAAAACATAAGCATTCCCCAGAGGAGAACAAGGGAAAGATTGCCTACAGGCACGATATCATCAATAATATACTCTAAAATATAAGGAAGAAGCAGCTCCGTCATAGTGGCGGCCAGTTTGAGAAAAATAGCCGCTGCGATTGCGGTTTTGCAGTGCCCCATATAACGCATGAGCAATTTCATATGTAGATCCATCTCCTGTCTTTGTGTCCTGTATCAGACGAAGTGCATTCTGGTACAGGATTTCTGTTAGTATAGCATGTCTGCGTTCAGAGATCAAATGTCAAAAAAGAAAAGGGCTGCGGCACGAATTGTGCGGCAGCCCTGTCAATTTCGGAGGGCTGACAGGAAGGGGGATTCCTGTCAGCAAGAGTATGAAAAAGTCTTGAAATAGGTTTATTACCTGATTTCGATTTTTATTCTACAGGAAAATTGTGACGAAAGTTTGTTTTCTTTCTAAAAAAAATGTAAATATCATCGTTTGCCATCTGCCGCGTTGTCGTCAGTCAAAGCAGATAAGTAAAAGTTTTGTAAAAAAAATGTAGTAGGAATTTTCAAAAATAGATGTTATACTAGTCCTACCAGGCCTGCGGTCTGTTTCTGGCAGCCGCGGCAAAATCAGGAGGAAACCATGGAGAAAAATAAAAAGATCATATTGACCGGGGATCGGCCTACGGGAAGGCTGCATGTAGGGCATTATGTAGGTTCTTTAAAAAGGAGAGTGGAACTGCAGAATTCGGGAGACTATGATGATATCTTTATTATGATTGCAGACGCTCAGGCCCTGACAGACAATGCGGACAATCCGGAGAAGGTGCGGCAGAATATTATTGAGGTGGCTCTTGACTATCTCTCCTGCGGATTAGATCCGGCCAAGTCCACTCTGTTTATCCAGTCTCAGATTCCGGAACTGACGGAACTTACGTTTTACTATATGAATCTGGTAACCGTATCCCGGCTTCAGAGGAATCCTACGGTAAAGAATGAGATTAAGCTGCGCAATTTTGAGGCCAGCATTCCCGTAGGCTTTTTTGCTTACCCCATCAGTCAGGCATCGGATATCACGGCGTTTAAGGCCACCACGGTTGCGGTGGGAGAGGACCAGCTTCCCATGATCGAGCAGACCAGAGATATCGTCAGAAGCTTCAACCATATTTACGGCGAAGTTCTGGTAGAGCCGGATGTGCTTCTGCCGGACAACAAGGCCTGCCTGCGGCTTCCGGGAACGGACGGCAAGGCGAAGATGAGCAAGTCCTTAAACAACTGCATCTATCTGTCCGACACGCCGGAAGAGGTAAAGAAGAAGATTATGAGCATGTTTACGGATCCCAATCACATTCGGGTGGAGGATCCGGGGTGTGTGGAAGGAAACCCGGTATTTATCTATCTGGATGCATTCTGCCGCGACCAGCACTTTGAGAGATATTGGCCGGATTATAAAAATCTGGATGAACTAAAGGCCCATTATACCAGAGGCGGACTGGGAGACGTGAAGGTAAAACGGTTCTTAAACCAGGTGCTTCAGGAAGAGCTGGAGCCTATCCGTGCCCGCAGGAAAGAGTATGAGCAGAATATTCCTGAGGTTTACCGGATTTTGCAGCAGGGCAGTATCCGTGCCCAGAAAGCGGCGGCGGCTACGTTGGCAGAGGTGAAGGCTGCCATGAAGATTAATTATTTTGAAGATCAGGAGCTGATTCAGGCTCAGGCCAAAAAGTTCCGTGAGCAAGTATAACGAAAGGAAAACGATTTGAAGAACAAGAGAAAAATTCTGGCCTGCTTGCTGGCCTTTCTTTTGGCGTACCGGATTCCGGCCTACGCCACTACCGTCGGACCATCTGCCGCAGGCCCCCAATCCACAGCTTCTCAGACAATCACTGAGCCCGATATCAAGGCAGAAGGGGCCGTGGTGATTGATGGGGCCAGCGGCCAGATTCTCTTTGGGAAGAATGAGAGAAGCCGGTTTTATCCTGCCAGCATTACCAAACTGATGACAGCGCTTCTGGTATTGGAACGGTGCGGGCTAAATGACATCGTAACCTTTTCCAGGACGGCCACCACGAATCTGGAATCCGGTGCTGTGACCCTGAATCTGACAGAGGGAGACAGGCTGACCGTAAGCCAGTGTCTGTATGCCCTTCTCCTGAAATCGGCCAATGAGGTGGCCAACGGCTTGGCGGAGCATGTATCGGGCAGCGTAAACGGCTTTGCCGATCTGATGAATCAGAAGGCGGCGGCCCTGGGGTGTACAGGGACTCATTTCGCCAACCCCAGCGGGCTGAACGACACCAATCATTACACCACACCCTATGACATGGCACTGATTGCCAGAGCCGCTTTTCAGAATCAGACGTTATGCCAGATCGATACTACCTTAAGCTATGACCTGCCGGCGACGCAGAAGTCCGCTGCCAGAACCATTACCATGGGACATAAGATGATGTATGCCACGGACTCCCGGTATTATGAAGGGATTATCGGCGGGAAAACAGGATACACATCCAAAGCAGGGAACACTCTGGTGACCGGGGCGGAGAGAAACGGCGTGCGGCTGATTGCCGTGGTTATGAAAAGTTCGTCCACTCACTACGAGGATACGAAAGCGCTTTTAGACTATGGCTTTGCCAGGATGGGGGTGGGAAGCCAGCCTTACGAAAGCAGTCAGAATGTTGGCCCCGGACAGCAGACAGATTCCAACTATACCACGGTTCCCGGACAGCAGGCGAATTCTAACCATACTACGGTTCCCGGACAGGTTTTGTCTGTGGGATGGATAAAGGATAATATGGGATGGTATTATATAAAGTCTGACGGCAGCCGGGCAGCAGGAGAATGGCTGGAACTGAGCGATGCCGACTACTGGATCGATTCCAACGGCTACATGGCCACAGGCTGGCGCTGCTATACCAACGGCTCCTGGTACTATTTTAATTCCAGTGGGGCTATGGTTAAAAATTACTGGGTATTAGACAATGGAAAATGGTTTTATATGGGAGATCAAGGATATATGCTTAAGAATACTACGACACCTGACGGCTATAAAGTTGGCAGCGACGGGGCGTGGATTCCGTAGCAGACAGAAAAACCATAGAAGAAGCCAAGAATCTGGCAGCAGATTCTTAGCTTCTTTTTATCTTATGTATTCCTTTCCGTCTGAATTTCTTCAAAAGCGGTGGATATTCGATTAAGCTTCAGGGTTCGGAGATTTTTCTTTTGAACGGTACATGGCAGGATTCGGAAATGCCAGTTCACTGTTATCCATACGAAATTCCATGATATCTTCTACGGAACAGTCCAGTATGGTGCAGAGAACGCCAATGGTATGTGTGGAGACATATTGATTGTTTTTAAGCCGGTTCAGTTGACCGGAACTAAAACCATAATGTTTGATCAGCCGGTATTGGCTGACCTGGCGATCCTTCATTGTCTTCCATAAGGGTTCATAGATGATCATAATCCACCTCCTTTCCGTGAGAGTAAAGTGTTGTCCGTGTTGACCGGTCCATACTTTTTATTAAAAATGCATTGTCCGAATAAGTATATTGTCTATAAATGGATAATATTGGAAATTTTTTATAAAATATCACCTGTCGGCGGCAAAAAGTAAATCAGTTCTTGACGAGAAAACGGATAAACGTGTATGATGGAGGGAGAACGAAAAACGGATTACAGGGATGTATGCAGGAAGACGGAAGAATAAGGAGAGGCAAAAGGATATGAAGGAAAAACTATACACCATAGAATTAAACGATGCGCTGAAGTCAGGAGACGAGTGTCCGTTCTGCTACCTGGAACGGAACTTGGAGCAGGCTGCCATAGAGTTTGTTTTAGGCTCATCCTACATGGAAAGCGATACCCGTGATCAGACGGACAGACAGGGGTTCTGCAGGCAGCACACCAAGATGATGTATGATTATGGCAATACTCTGGGAAACGCCTGGATCCTGAAAACCAGAATGAAGCATCTGAGAGAAGGACTGAAGAAACAGATGGACGCCTTCTCTCCTGAACAGGCATCCCTGTTTGGAAAATGGAAAAAAAAGGAAGATGCCAAAAATGTGGTGGGGGACTGGATCCGGCAGGAGGAATGCCACTGCTACATATGCGCCAGGGTGAAGAACACATATGAGAGAGTGCTGGATACCTTTGTGTATCAGGTAAAGCATGAACGAGAATTTATGAGTCTGGTGAAAGAATCCAAGGGCTTTTGCATCCATCATTTTGCGGATCTGGCAGATGCCTGTCAAAACGGCTTGGGAAAAAAGGAGCAGGAGGAAGTC
>CAYWRB010000152.1:0-6860 GCA_964460025.1 uncultured Hungatella sp. | reverse complement strand
TGCATCCTTTTCTTCTGGGCATTGACATTGGAACCAGTGCCTGTAAAGTTGCTGTTTTTTCTGATGACGGTCAAGTCGTGTCCGCCTCCTCCCAGGATTACCCTGTCTCCTATCCCCAGCCCGGATGGGCGGAACAGAATTCTGAAGAATGGTGGAATGCGGTCTGCAAAGCCATTTCTACCGCATTACATAAGGGAAACATTTCCCCATCCAAGATTGCCGGAATCGGCATTGACGGCCAGAGCTGGTCCGCCGTTGCCATAGACCGTGCCGGAAATGTTTTGACCAACACCCCCATCTGGATGGATACCAGAGCTCAGGATATCTGCAGCCGAATAAACAAAACCATAGGGGAAGAGCCCATTTTTCAACTGTGCGGAAATATGCTGCGCCCCTCCTACACTACGGCCAAAATCCTCTGGTACAAAGAAAATCTCCCGACGGTTTACAAACAGATATATAAGATTCTTCAGTCCAACAGTTTCATCGCATACCGTCTGACCAACCAAGTCAGCCAGGACATCTGTCAGGCCTACGGTCTCCATTGTTTTGACATGCATACCGGAACATGGGACGAAGAAATGTGCCGGTCCCTGGAAATTCCTCCGGGATTCCTTCCCGATATTGTTCCCTGCCACCAGATCATCGGCACGGTTACCAGGGAAGCCGCCGCCCAAACCGGGCTGACCTGCGGGATCCCTGTGGCGGCAGGAGGTCTGGATGCTGCCTGCGGCGCCTTAGGAGCAGGAGTCATCCACAACGGTGAGACTCAGGAACAAGGCGGCCAAGCTGGCGGCATGAGCATCTGCATGGACCACTATAGTGCGGACCCCCGGCTGATTCTCAGCTTTCATGTGGTGCCGGGCCGATGGCTGCTGCAGGGTGGCACCACCGGAGGCGGCGGTGTCATGCGGTGGCTGGAAAAACAATTGGGAGATTATGAGCGTCACCTGGCCCCGGAAAAAGGCAAGACCTCACTCCAGCAGTTTAATGACTTGGCCTGCCAGGTATCTCCCGGAAGCGACGGGCTTATCTTCCTTCCCTATATGGCAGGAGAACGGTCCCCCATCTGGGATCCTTATGCCAAAGGTGTATTCTACGGCTTGAATTTCAAGACTACCAAAGGTCATTTCATTCGTGCCGCCATGGAAGGAGTCGGATATTCCCTGAAACACAATCTGGACATTGCCACATCTGCCGGTGCCTCCGTGAGAGAACTGCTGGCCGTAGGAGGCTCAGCCAACTCTCATCTGTGGACCCAGATAAAAAGCGATATCACAGGTCTTCCCATATCGGTTCCATTCTCCGATACGGCCACAACCCTGGGTGCCGCTATTCTGGCAGGCGTAGGTACAGGAGTATACGCCGGCTTTGAGGACGCAGTCTCCCAGATTCATATAACCAGAAGCCACCGGCCTAATATGGAAAACCATAAAAAATATCAAAATTCCTACGAAACCTATCTGGCTTTGTATGAAAATTTAAAAGAAACGATGAGGAGGAACATTCTGTTATGAAAGCAGGCGTTGTACACGCAAGAGAAGACATTCGCTATGAAGATATTCCCAAACCTGTCCCAAAAGAAGATCAGGTACTGATCAAGGTCAAATATACCGGCATCTGCGGTTCGGATATTCCAAGAGTAAACGGTGATGCCTGCCATTATTTTCCCAATGTTCTGGGCCACGAATTTTCCGGAACGATCGAGGAAGTCGGCAACAAGGTCACCAGTTTAAAACCGGGAGACCGGGTAGCCGGCGTGCCTTTGGTTCCTTGTATGAAATGTGAGGACTGCCAGAAAGGAAACTATTCTCTGTGCAGGCACTACAGCTTTATCGGTTCCAGAGAGTTCGGAAGCTTTGCCCAGTACGTGGCTGTCCCCGAAAAAAACGCGGTTAAATTTGAAGACAGCGTATCCTTTGAACAAGGGGCCCTCTTTGAACCGGCAACCGTAGCCCTTCACGGCCTTTTGCGTGTCCCTTATGAGGGCGGAAAAACCGTTGCCATTCTGGGCGGCGGCACCATCGGTATGTTTGTCATGCAGTGGGCCAGAATCTATGGCGCGAAAACGACGGTGGTATTCGATATTTCCGAGGAACGGCTGGCCCTTGGCAGACGTCTGGGTGCTGACGCCGGAATCAACACGTTGGAGGACGATTTTATGAAACAGGCCATGGACTTAACCTGCGGCCGTGGATTTGACTATGTGTTTGAAACTGCCGGCAATACCGCTACCATGAAGATGGCCTTTGACTTAGCAGCCAACAAAGCCAATGTCTGTTTCATAGGGACGCCCACGAAAGAATTGTCCTTCTCCGTAAAAGAATGGGAGAATATGAACCGCAAGGAGTTTAACCTGACCGGTTCCTGGATGTCTTACAGCGCTCCCTTCCCCGGAAAAGAGTGGGAGCTGACTGCCTATTTCTTCAAAACCGGCCAGCTGAAATTTGACGATTCCTTTATCTTCAAAAAGCTTCCCCTAAGCAGGATTGCAGAGGCATTTGAAATGTTCAAGACTCCAGGCACCGTAAAGGGAAAAATTCTGATTGACAGTGAAAGCTAGGTGGTAATATGATAACAACAGTGACAATGAACGCTTCCATCGATAAAGCATATTATCTGAGTCAGGCTATTGAAAACGGAACGGTCATGAGGGTAAAGACCTGTTTAAATTCTGCAGGAGGCAAGGGCCTGAATGTGGCAAGGATTATAAAATTGTGCAAAGCCAAGGTACAGGCCACCGGCCTTGTAGGCGGATACAACGGTCAGTATCTGGAATCCCTGCTGGACAAAGACCAGATCCCCCACAATTTTCTTCACATTCAGGGAGAAACCAGAAGCTGTATCAATATCCTGGATGAACGGTACGGCTCTACGGAATATCTGGAACCTGGCTGTCAGGTAACCCCTGAAGAAGAACAGGCATTTATGGAAAAATTTCCTGAGATCATCCGTGACAGCCAAGTGGTCACTATCTCCGGAAGCCTTCCCAAAGGGGTCAAAACCGATCTGTACGGGAAGCTGATCTCCATCGTCAAATCTATGGGAAAGCAGGTAATCTTAGACAGCAGCGGTGAATCTTTAAGAGAAGGAATCCGATGCTGTCCCACTGTGGTCAAACCCAATCAGGATGAGATTGAACAGTTTTTCCATGTGAAGATCCGGGATATGGAAGAGGTAATCACATATGCCAGACAAATTCATAATCTTGGAATCCCCTGGGTTGTCATCTCTCTGGGAAAAGACGGAGCGGTGCTGGTGTGTAAGGAGGGTGTTTATAAAGGCACTCCTCCTAATGTACAGGTGGTCAATACCGTAGGCTGCGGTGATTCTATGGTCGGTGCTCTGGCCGTGTCTCTGGAACGGGGAGACCTGCCGCAAGATGCGCTGAAACATGCTGTGGCCGTAGCCACTGCCAATGCGCTTTCCCCCAACACAGGCGATTTTGATCCGGAGCAGTATCAAAGCCTGATACGAAAAACATCTGTCCGGCTTCTCACGTAACCATAACATCTTTGCATCCGCCGATCCTGCTAATCTTCCAGAGACGGATAGGATAAAGCTTAGCTGTACCAAATGAAGTCAAGGTTATAACAGGTTACATTCCATTTACCTGTCAATATAAAGAAAAGAGGAAAAAAATATGCCATTAGTATCAAGCAAAGAATTATTATTAAAGGCTCAAAAAGAGAGCTATGCCATCGGAGCCTTCAATGTGGAAAACATGGAGATGGTTCAGGCTGTTGTGGCGGCTGCTGAGGAGCTTCGGTCCCCGGTTATTATGCAGACTACTCCCGCAACTGCCGGCTATGCGGATTTTGATTACTTCTATGCCAATGTAAAAACTGCGGCAGAAAAGGCTACGGTTCCCGTCGTTCTCCATTTGGACCATGGCAGCAGCTTTGAAGTTGCCATGAAGGCATTCCGGGCAGGTTACACCTCCCTTATGATCGACGGCTCACATGGTAGTTTTGAGGATAATATTAATGTCAGCAAGGCCGTTGCCGATGCATGCCATCCTGCAGGAATTCCCGTGGAGGCGGAGTTGGGAAAAGTAGGCGGAAAAGAAGATGATAATCCGTATACGGATCCGGAAGAGGCCAGAATCTTTGCCGAACGCTCTGGTGTGGATTCACTGGCTGTAGCCATTGGGACGGCCCATGGGGTATATAAGGGAACGCCGAAGCTGGATGTGGAGCGTTTAAGCGAAATCCGCAGGGTTGTATCCATTCCGTTGGTTCTTCATGGAACTTCAGGTGTTCCGGATGATACGGTAAAAGAGTGCATCCGACGGGGGATCTGTAAGGTGAATTATGCTACGGATTTGAGGATGGCATTTACTAGGGGGATCAAGCGGGTGTTTGAAGAGAAGCCGGATACGTTTGATCCTAAGATTTATGGGAACAGCGGTAGAGAAGAAGTTAAGAAATGTGTTATGGGGCGGATTTTGGTTTGTGGGAGTGATGGGAAGGCTTGAGGGTCTGAAGGTCCGCTTGAGGTTCCGAGGGTCCGCTTCGGAGGAAGGAACAAACATCTTCCGACACGCTCTCGCTCAGGTTTTCATGTAGCGGTACTAAGCGCCTAAAAAACAGGCGCTAAGTGCCGACATGAAAAATGGTCTACAGATGTTTGTTCCTTCCTCCGAAGCTACGTTATCGGCAGGGCGTCATAACGCAGAAAAATAGAATTTGATTTATAGTGTAACCTTCATAAAATTTTTCTTTCCTCGTTTTACAATCATCCCGTCACCGGAAAAGTCTTCTTTGGTAAAGGTCTTCTTGATATCTTTTTCCTGTTCTCCGTTAATGGACACGCCTCCCTGCTCCACATTCCTTCTTGCCTCGGCGCGAGACGGAGCCAGGCCGGATTTTTGAAGGACAGCCAGGATATCTATGATTCCATCTTCGTTAAAGTCTTCCGGAGTTAGCTGATGGTTTGGCATATTTTCTAGGCTTCCCTGTCCTTGGAATAAAGCCTTGGAAGCTTCTTTTGCCTTTTGCGCTTCTTCTTCCCCGTGAATCAGTTTCGTCAGCTCATAGGCCAGAATCTCCTTGGCCTCGTTTAACTGGCTGCCTTCCCATTTATCCATCTCATCGATCTGCTCCAGCGGCAGGAACGTAAGCATCCGCAGGCATTTTAACACATCCGCATCTGCCACGTTTCTCCAGTACTGGAAGAAGTCAAAGGGTGATGTCTTGTTGGGGTCTAGCCACACGGCTCCGGACTGGGTTTTGCCCATCTTCTTGCCTTCCGAATTGAGAAGCAGGGTAATGGTCATGGCATGGGCATCTTTGCCTAGCTTTCGGCGGATTAGCTCCGTGCCGCCCAGCATATTGCTCCACTGGTCATCGCCGCCGAACTGCATGTTGCAGCCGTATTTCTGGAACAGTACGTAGAAATCGTAGCTCTGCATGATCATGTAGTTGAATTCCAGGAAGCTTAGGCCCTTTTCCATGCGCTGCTTGTAGCACTCTGCCCGCAGCATGTTGTTGACGGAAAAGCAGCTTCCTACTTCTCTGAGAAGTTCTACATAGTTTAATTTTAAGAGCCACTCCGCGTTATTTACCATCAGAGCTTTTCCATCGGAAAAATCGATGAATTTGCTCATCTGCTGTTTGAAGCATTCACAGTTGTGCTGTATGGTCTCCTCGGTCATCACCTGGCGCATGTCGGTACGTCCGGATGGGTCTCCTACCATGCCTGTACCGCCGCCAATCAGAGCAATGGGCTTGTTGCCGGCCATCTGGAGACGCTTCATCAGGCACAACGCCATAAAATGGCCTACGTGAAGGCTGTCTGCCGTAGGATCAAATCCAATGTAAAAGGTGGCTTTTCCATTGTTTACCATGTCTCGGATCTCTTCTTCGTTGGTTACCTGGGCGATTAAACCTCTGGCAACTAATTCATCGTAACATTGCATCGCTTTACTCTCCTTTTCTTTTTTCCTTTTGCTTTCTGTCTATGGTTCTTTCATGCCTTATGCGATTCATCTTTGTCAAAAAAGATTTCGGTCCGCCGCAGTGTGACTCTTTCCCAAATAGAATAAAAAGCCCCGTCCTGTCAAAAGGACGAGGCAAAAAGTCTCGCGGTACCACCTAATGTTCACAAAAAGGCTTACACCTTTTTTGTCTCTTCGAGTACAAGGGAAACAGCTGGCTGAACCTGTCGCTCCTCTCTGCCATCAATCCTGTATACTCTAGCACGATAACGTGTGCAGGAATCCGTCACAGCCTACTTAGCGCCTGCAATTCCACAAAGTCATCTGTGGAGACCATACACTGTTGGGTGTGAAGCTCAAAGATGTATTCACAGACAGTTTTCCACGCGCCTCTCATCCTCCGGCTGCTTTCTGTGTGCTGCTTCCGCCTGCTACTTGTTCTTATCATCGCTTTTCTTCATGAAATTACACATATTATATGGGGTTTTCTATTGTTTGTCAACTACTTTCCGCGTTGTCTTCTTTCTTACCAAAAAGTACAATAAATTAAACATCAAAATATTACCTGTTATATCAAATTTATTCGGTTGAAAAGTATGTGGTAAGTATATTAAGATGAAAAAGACTTAGAAAGTATTTGTTCCGATATTACAGAACTAAGTAGCGTATGTGGTAAGTATATTAAGATGAAAAAGACTTAGAAAATCGAATGAAAGATCAAATTTAAAAATCAAATATGAAGTCAAAATATTTCAGAAATAGAGAATACGTATGTTCTTCTGTTTGTATTAATATTTGATACCTGTCCACTCATATGGTTCTGCATTTCCAGTTAGAAACGCTGGAATCAGAACTGGATGAAGGGATTGGAAATATAATTTTAAAGAAAGGCAGGTAATGGTATGAAAAAAAGAATGTTTCT
>CAYWRB010000151.1:0-6905 GCA_964460025.1 uncultured Hungatella sp. | reverse complement strand
TGTCTGACTTTCGCCTAAAAATCAGACAGACAAAAAGTCTGCCTGTGACCCATCCCAATATGGCCAGGCAAATGGAAAGACACATGGTGTTTGACAAAGGTGAGAGTATATGAATCATAGAAAAACCTCGGTGTTGTTTCGTTTAAACAGGTCTAAGCATCTTCTTGGTTGGGGGATAGCTTTAATAAAACACGGAGAGTAAATAATCCGTCCTGAACTTTAAAATCAATCTCCCCATGATAATGTTCCACACTTCTTACCATACTGGATACCCCAATCCCATGGCCTTTCCCTGCCACCGGATACCCATCTTCAAAATCAATCTTATCTTTACAGGTATTGGTAATCCGTATAGCCAGTTTTCCACATTTAGGTTTCATCCAAACATGAATCTCCCTATCTTCCTTCCCTGAATCCAGGCATCCGTGAATGGCATTTTCCATGGCGTTGCCCAGAATAGCGATGAAATCCGTCTCACGGACAGGGATATCCCGGCTTACGTTGACATCTATACGTATCTTAATTCCGGCTTTTCTGGCTCGGTTGTCATACTCCGTAAGAATATTGTTTACCGCGCTGTTATCGCATAGGACCGTGGGAGCCTCTTCCTCCCGTTCCCGCTCATATTCCTGAAGGTAGTGAAGAAGCCCCTCCGTATCTCCGTTTCTGGCATAGGCAGCCACATTTAAGTTGTGATGCCTTACGTCATGGCGGACACGTTTTACCTCCTCAACCGACCTTCTGGTCAGTTCCAGCTCCTTCTTTAACAGACTGTTGTTTATCTTGGTCAGTTCCATCTGCTGTCGCTCCCCCATTTCCCTATGAATGGCATGAAGAGTGGTCAGCATAGTCAGATGGGTAAGGATCATCAAAATGCACAGGCATACAAAAACGATCTGTTCTCGGCCAGCTCTCAAGGATACCATATCAGGATAAGAGCCCTGAAAAATGATCAGCAGATCCCCAGCCACCGAAACAATGCATACGTTTTTCCATTGGATGTTTACATTCTGTATGAGAACCTGAAAAGGCTTCCGAAGCCACCGAACATACACGAAAGTCATGACGCTCAAACATACAAGGCGGATTCCAATATCTGCCCATGGATTGCCGTCAAAAAAGCACTGGGCTCCTGCAATTCCAACATAAAGAAGAAACAGAAACAAAAAAACCTGGAGAGACAGATTATAGATGATCTGAAACGCATTCATACTGCTCATATAGAAGAAAAGAAGGGCTGCGGTGGTGCAGAGAACCTGAACACAGAAATTCTTATAGCTTACAGGATCATAAAGCACCCATAGAATGCCTATCGTACTTAACACGCTGCAGTAGAGAAGGTATCCAAGAATCGTCTTTTTCCATGAAAACCGCGGCCTGTCTAACAGAAGAAACATCATACAGAGACCGCCAATCTGAATGATGTTTCGGCTAATAGAAAGAAGCGGTGTGATCCCTAATATCATATGGTTTCCTCATCTAAGTGGAATCAGCACGGGGTCGCTTCGCGGCACCTGCCAGGTTATCGGAATGATTCCGGTTGTGAACCGCAGGTTCACAACCGTTCTTCCTCACAATAATATTGAAAGTATTGTTCTTTTAGTGTTGGATAGGTACCTCTGGGCAGACGGATCTTCATGCCGGTATCCAGATGCAGCTCCTGAGCATTTAAGCTGTCTACATACTTTAAGTTTACAAAGTAAGCGCTTCCTACTTTTACAAACTCCGGATGACTGCTTATCATGGAGAACAATCCTGTGAGAGTCATTCTCAGCATAAGAGGGCTATCGTCCTTTAAATACAGGCACTGATAATTTCCCTGTGCCTCGCAGCATACAATCTGGGATAAAGCGACTCTTTTTGACGCCCCTTTTACCTTTAAAATCAGAAAATGTTCCTTTTCTCTTTCTATTTCTAAAAAGAACTGTTCCAGAACAGGGAACAATTCTTTTTCTAAAATCGGTTTTACCAGATATTGTACCGCTCCTACCCGAAAGGCATCCAGCGCATATTCTTTTGAGTTTGTAATAAAAATAATCTTGCATAAGCTGCCCATCTTGCGCAACTCTTCCGCTACCTGAATTCCCTTTATCCCAGGCATACAGATATCCAAAAACAACAGGTTTGGCTCAGACTCCTTTTTTTCAAATGCCTTTAACAAAACTTCAGGATTATTAAATTGTTCTATCTTAAATTCGGTCATCTGTTTCTGTCTGCTGTAAGCAGTTAAAAGAACCTGAAGCGTATCAAGAGCATAAGGGTCATCGTCACAGATTGCTATATGGTACAAGATTCATACTCCCTTTCTGCGATTTACCCCCCCGAACCTTTGATGTCTTTTTAGCTAGAGGGTGTCAAAATTCCTACTTATTTTAACACAGATTTTCCAATATTGTCCATTTTGTGACAAAACGCAATTATTCAATGATATGTCGCAGGCATAAGGATTATTCATTTCGAATTGCTGCCAACGGACTCAAATGCATGGCGCGAAGAGATGGGAAGAATCCGGCTGCCATTCCCACAAAGATGGCAAAGACAATGGCTGCGCCGCTGAGCCAGACAGGAATTCTGGAGATATCTCCTGCCATTCCGGTCATAGCTTGGGCAATTCCCAAAAAATTATTCATGATGAAGCCAAGGCCATAGCTTATGACTACCCCGATGGTTCCGCCGATGAACCCGATAAATCCTGATTCTAAGAGAAACATATTTCGAATATTCCTCAGGTCACAGCCCAATACCTTGATCACCCCGATTTCTTTGGTTCTCTCATAGATGGACATCATCATGGTATTGGCAATGCCGATTGCGGCTACAAACAGGGAAACCGCGCCGATTCCTCCCAGAACCAGCTGGATAATATCGTAAGTCTGTTGGGACTGTTCAATCCATTCCATCTGGCTGTTGGCCTGAAAGCCCATATCCGTGATCATCTGCTGAACGGCCGTCACATTGGCCGTGTCATCGGCGAAGACCACTGCCCGGTTATAGATAAAATAAGGGTAAGGCTTTCCTTTTTTGTTGGTAGGCTGCCCAGGTATGGGATTCTTCCGGTAGATCCTTTTCAGCTGGGCCTTCAGGGCTTCTATCTCCGCATAAACGGAGTAGGTATAGTTGTTGTAATCATCTATGCCTCCCTCCACCACTCCTGCCGCCTCGATCATATATTTTTTCGGCGGTTTTACGGTGGTTCCTCCATCCGAACCGCTGGGATATCTGGACTGATAATAGGCGCTGGTGTCAAAAATGACAAACATCGGTTTATTCATATAATCAACCGGCGGCATCTCCCCTGTCTCCCAGAAGCCCTCTCCTGTCTTGCTGTTGGAAAACCAGCGGATAATGCCGTTTCCGTAGATGAATTTCAGTTCGTCGCTTCCGGGATCAGGAAGTTCACCTTCTCCCAGGGGAATATCCTCCAGATATTCTCTGGAAACTCCCTCAATATTGACACCTGCCTCATAAAGACCCTGTTTTAAGATAATGTCTGTCTGGAGAACGGGAGAAGCGGTCTTCACGTGTTCCAGCCGTTTAAACTGCTCTATGGTATCATCCGTAATATATTGCTCCTCCTCGCTGCCGGAACTTCCCGAATCAGAAACCGCATAGTATCTTCCGCCTCCGCTGTAGACTTCAATCGATGTCATGCTTCCGTAGGAAGAATACATTTCCATCATCAGGCCGTTCAATCCGATGCCAAGAGAAACCATAACCACCACGGAGGCCGTGCCGATGACAACACCCAGCACGGTCAAGGCGGTACGAAGTTTTCTTCGTCTCAAGTTATTGATGCTCATTCCAAGCAAATCAAGAAATCTCATCGTCTAAGTCCTCTTCTTCGGATGCCTTCTTTTTCTTCCTTTTTATGACCACAATCACAACCACCACGGCCACTATGGCTACGGCAGCCAGAGGAAGAATGATCTTTAAATATTTCTGGATGGGGGAGGTTTCCTCCATGGGAACATCATCAAACATGGATGCATCCATATCCCCGAATTCCTCTGCCGCCATCTCTGTCACATACAAAGACAGCTCTTTTTCCACAGGGTCCTGGACCTCGCCGTTTTCATCCTCGTAGGTAATGATGATCTTTACTTTTCCCTCGTCCGCTGTTGCTGCGATACCGTTCACCATGGCATCCACATTGCCTGTCTCTCCCGGTTTGATATTGCCTACATAATTTTCCGAAGGGGCGATGGAATCCGCCTCAAATTTCACCATGACATTGTAGAGAATGACTTTTCCCGTGTTGTTGATAGGGAACATGATGTTGCTTTCCGATCCTACGTTGATGCTGTCCGGCATCACCTCGATGGTACCCGTATTTAACTTGGCGATCTGCTTGATGGGGATGTCAATAGACACCTCCTCGGAGGCGTTTTTAAATTCCGGGCTGTCATACGTCTCCTTAATCTTCAGGGCATAGGAACGCTGGTCGATGCCTGCCTTGGAGAGCATGTTAATCTTCAGTTCCGTTACCTCCCCTGCCGCCATGGAGTTCACCACCACGGAGGAAGACCCGGACTCCGTAGTAAATACGGCGCTTTCCGTAATTTTCTCAGATTCCAGAGAAAACATAATGTTGCTTGCCCCGATATTGGACGATGCATTCTTCATCCGCAGGATCAGAAGGAAAGGCTCACCGGCAATGATGTCTTTGGGAACCGTCTCGAAGCTGTCTACCACGATCCTGGCTTTGGTTCTGTCGTTGGCATTGAAATCGCCGGAGGAATCTTCTTTTTCCTTATTCTTGATCCGTACCCAGAAGGTATCCTCCTCGGTCTTCACATCGCCGGTGGCTGTCTCTCTGTATGTAATGTTGAACTTGATGGGATAATATCCGCTGTAGGCGTCGGAGCGGACGGCCATGCTGTAGGGAAGCTGCACCACATCCCCTGCCGCCACCGTCTCAAAGGTCCTGTCATAGTTGCCGTCGTTGATATCGAAGGGAAACTCGGCGGAATCTTTGCTGAGCACCATACTGACTGTCACATCCCTGGCATCGGACAGGCCGGAATTGCGCATATTGATGGAAAAATCCAGCACATTGGGATAAACGCCGTAAGGCGTGCTCTGCCCTTCCCCCAGGACAAAACTGATCTGCTTATCCGGGTCATCATCCTCATCGGTTCCGCTGGTGGGCTTGGTCACCCAGATGGTAACACTGCCGATATAGTCTCCGCTTCCCTCTTTGTCCCAGAAGATCTCAATGGGGACGGAATAGTAGCCTTCAGGCAGGTCCGCACGGACCCTGGCTGACAGTGACACGCTCTTTTCTTTTCCCTGCGCCACTTTTCCCACATACTTTTTCTTAAAGGTATTCTCCGTGATCTCAAAAGGAAATACGTAATCCAGCTGCTCCGACCCCGGCGTTATCATGGAATAATAGTTGTCCTGAATGCCCACATATACGTCTTCCCAGTCGGACGAATCGGAAGAGTTCCTTACATTGAAGGTGATGTTCATGCTTCGGCCGATCTTGCCTCTGGGAGTTGATTTAACAACCAGATTGGGATGCTCATCAGACGGACCGGCTATGGCTGTCAGCATGGTCAGGGGAAGGGCCGTCACCATCAGTATCATTGCCATCAGTAGAATGATTGCTGTTCTTATTTTCTTCTTCATACTCTGTCTCCTCCAAATCGTCGTCCTTATGGTGCATTTCTTCTATTTTAAATATCCTTCCATCTACAATATGAAACAGCCTGTCAGCATAGGAAGCCAGATGGTTGTCATGGGTGACCATCACTAAAGTCTGCTGCTGTTCCCGGACGATTCTCCGCATCAGCTTCAGAATCTCCATGGTGGTTTTGGAATCCAGGTTACCTGTAGGCTCGTCTGCAAATATGATCCGCGGGTTCACTGCCAGAGCCCTGGCAATGCCAACTCTCTGCTGCTGACCTCCGGACATGGCATTGGCCATATGTTTCATCTGTTTTTCCAGGCCTACTAATTTCAGATACTCTGCGGCTATGGCATTGCGTTTTCGCTTGGGAACTCCCCGAAAGGACAGGGGAAGGGCCACATTCTCCACAGCGTTTAAGGTCTTTAACAGGTTGTAGGACTGAAAAATAAATCCTACCCGCTTTCGTCTGAATTCCACCAGCTGATTTTCCGTCATATGCTCGATATGGATCTTGTCAATGATGATCTGACCTTTACTGGGCTTTTCCAGACCGGCAAGCATGTTCAACAACGTGGATTTCCCGGAACCTGACGGGCCGACGATAGCGCAGAATTCCCCTTTATATATGGAAAAATCTACGCCGTCTAAGGCATGTACCTTGGTCTCTCCCACTTTATATATTTTATATAAATTTTTCACTTCAATGATAGGCACGGATGTCACTTGGGAAACCCCTCCTGCTGGCAATAATAATCAGATTATATCTTACATCAGATGGCGTCTCTTGTCCTGCTTTTTATTCTTAAACTTCCTTAAAGTTTCCTTAACGACAAAGAAATATGTGGCAATCTTTTTGGAAATCCGATATAATAGGGAAAGCGAATATGAAAAAAAGGAGAAAACCATGAGACATCTGTTAAATCCCCTGGACTTTTCGGTTGAAGAGACCGCTCAGTTATTGGATCTGGCTTCTGATATTGAGCATCATCTTCCCAGATACGCTCACGTATGTGACGGTAAAAAAATTGCAACTTTATTCTATGAGCCAAGCACTCGAACTCGTCTGAGTTTTGAATCCGCTATGTTAAGTTTAGGCGGAAGTGTTCTTGGCTTTTCTTCTGCAGATTCCAGTTCTGCCGCCAAAGGCGAAAGCGTGGCGGATACCATCCGCATCATCTCCTGCTATGCGGATATCTGTGCCATGAGGCATCCCAAGGAGGGTGCTCCTCTGGTAGCTGCCAACCACTCTTCGATTCCGGTGATCAATGCCGGC
>CAYWRB010000150.1:0-6924 GCA_964460025.1 uncultured Hungatella sp. | reverse complement strand
TCCTGCGTATTCTTCACATCAATATCCAGAGAAACGTCATCTGTCAGACGTGTTCCGTCATAGCTGCCCCGTTTTTTCACTTCCACATTTACCTGGGCATTATCATTTTTCATTTCTAAATTTGCTGTCAGATTCTGAGTCAGGTAGGATCCGCCTTTCAGCTCAAGCTCAAAATCCGCCTGTATGTTGTCGCCTTCCAATCCGCTTTCCGCCGTCAGTATGGTAGTTCCTTTCAGATAAGCCAGACGGCCCTTTTTATCCACATAAACCGTCATATCCATATCATTGAGGGTTTGATCCAGAAAATCAATCATTTCTTCAACATCATCTGTCATGTCCTTCATCATGCCTTCATACCTCTCCTCTGCTGACATGCCGGATGCCATCCCACCCATCAGTTCTGTCATTCTGACATTTTGCTCTAATTGTTTTAAGAAAATCTCCCTCAGTTCTTCATCATTCAAGAAGAAATTCGAAGAGCCCCTTAAAAACTCAACCATAAATTCCTTTCTGATCCGTACCTCATATCCTCTGCAGTTGATCTCCGTATCGTCTATGACAAAAGATTTCTTCTCCGTTTTCTCTACGGTCATGGCTGCTTTCAGCTTCTCTCTTGCCTGCCAGCCATCCTGAAAGCGTTTTATCGCTGCCTCTAGATCCGGCTTCCGTGTTACTCCGCCCTCTGTCTTTGCCGCACCGGCTAACTCCTCCATGTATTCTCCGATTCCTTCTACGTCTATGCCTTCCTCTTCTAACATGGGCCCAATGACAGGCGAGTTTTTCAGCCGCCCAGCCAAGCCTTGGCTAAGGTCCAGAGAAAACACTTGGGATGAGATTTCCGGAATCGCCGCCATCAGGGTATCCTCGCCGTAATATGCATCTATATGAAATAAATCCATATCTTTATAGACAATCCCCACATTTGCCTCGTTTTGCCCATTGGTCCTGTCATACATGCCTGCAATCTTAAATCCGCTTCCTGCAAACGCCTCTATCTCTGCCGAGGAACTGCTGTCCAGTGTAAGGGTAAGCCCGCCTTCCACATCCTCCGTTTTGGCATTCCTGGCAAACTGGGACAGTCCCAGCAGTTCTTCCACAGGATTCACCTGATCTTCCGTATAAATATTTTCAAAGGCCTGAATCACAACTTCTTTCGGATCCTTCTGTGTTATCTTGACAAATGCAAATACGCCTCCCGCAACGGCAATGACTGCTGCCGCCGCAACCCCGGCAATGATCCCCGCCTTCTTTTTCCTTTTTCTCCCAGTGCCATCCTCCGCCGGATCCGTTCCCTGACTCACAGGCATCCTTTCGTCTCTATCCGCATCTCCTCCAGAATCTCTGTCTGAACCTTCGCCTGACAATTGTAACGCATCCCTGCTGTCCTCATTGCCCTTGGCAGGTTGATTCTCGTCTCTCGCCGCATGTTCCATATCATGCAATTCCATCTTATATCCTCCCATCAAATTCCCATATACTCTCGAAGTCTCTTTATGTCAGACTGTGTAAATGACTTTTTGTCAGATGTGCATCAGCCGGATTAATTCCTGCTCCGGCAAATCATTGCTGATTTCTTCCATCTTTCCGCATCTCAGCACATACATCTGGGTACATACGGACAATTCCGCCATCTCGTGGGAGGTGAGAATCACTGCCCCTCCCGATGCCATATAAGCCTTCAGATATCTTCGGATATCTGCCTTGCATTCCATATCCAGAGCCGCCCCCGGCTCATCTAAAATCAGATATTTCCCATGTCCGGCCAACGCACAGGCAATACTGATACGTTTTTTCATCCCTCCGGACAATTTATCTACCGTATATTTCAGCATCGGCCCCACCTCAAGCAAGGCTGCCGCTCCTGTCTCCAAATCCTCTCTCATGGCTTTTTTATTGCCCTTGTACCACAGAATCAGATTGTCTTTCACCGTCAGCTCCTCTATCAAGGGATTCTCTTGAGGCACATATGCCACAGTCTCCCCATATCTCCCGGAAGTTCTCCTGATTTTTTCCTTGTCCAGATAGATCTGGCCCTTATCGGCTTTTACGGTTCCCGCAAGGATTGACAGCAAGGTGGTCTTCCCGCACCCATTTCCGCCGATGATCCCCACACAGGTTCCTGGCGCTACTGTCAAATCCACTCCCTTTAAAATCTCCCGTCTGCCATACTTTTTATAAATACCTTCCGCTGTCAGCATCTGCTTCTTCCCTTCATTAGCAAAATGAGGCTGCCTTACGGCAGCCTCACTTAACCATCCTCACATTTTAATGGCGGTGCATCGGTACCTGGTCCGCGCCAACCTTCTTCAGATTCTCATGGACATTTCTTCCATCTGCCTGGCCGATCAGGGTATCTCTGGCTTTCTTTGCCTCCAGTTCCGTCTTATGCTTGCTGGGTCCTCCGACACAGCCTCCGACGCATACCATACCTTCTATAAAGTCGGCAGGCAGCTTGCCAGCTTTCAAAAGCAGCAATGCTTTCTTGCACTCCGCGCCGCCGCTGCACTTCATAACTTCCGGATTGATGTCTTCCCCCATCTCTTTGAAGCACTGGACTACTGCCGAGGTCACACCTCCGCCATTGCCAAAACGTTTTCCAAAAACAGAACTCTCCTGATAAGAATTCTCTTCTGGCTCCAGCTCTACTCCCTTGGCCTTCATCATGGCACGAATTTCCCCATAAGTCAAGACATAATCCGCATTACCCGTAATATTTAAATCCAAACTCTCGCTCTTTTTCGCAATACACGGCCCGATGAATACGGTGATAGTCTCCGGATCCTGCTGTTTTAACCACCTGGACACTCCGCACATAGGCGAAACCGTGGTGGACATGTTCTCCAAAAGCTGCGGATAATGCTGCTTAATCATATTGACAAACGCCGGACAGCAGGAAGTGGTCATCTTTTTGCCTTCCTTATAAGCCTGAGCCCACTCCTCAGCCTCTGCGGCAGCTGTCATGTCTCCGCCTAAACCTACTTCTATCATATCGGCAAAACCGGTCTTTTTCAGGGCTGTCTTCCAGCTGGCCATGGTGATATCCGGACCAAACTGACCTTCCGTAGCTGGAGCTACCATAGCCACTACCTTCTTGCCGGCCAGAATCAGACGGATCAAGTCAACCATAAATGTCTTGGTTCCGATGGCGCCGAAGGGACAGCTGTGGATACAGGCGCCGCACTGGATACATTTCTTCTCATCAATCTTACAGATGCCGTATTCATCATAGGTGATAGCGTCTACCGGACATACCTTCTTACAGGGTCTCTCCAAGTGAGCGATGGCGCTGTATGGGCAGGCCTGGGCACATTTGCCGCACTCCCGGCATTTGCCCGGATCTATGTAGGCTCTGGTGTCTCCCATGGTAATAGCTCCGAAATTACAGGAATTCTGGCAGGCCTTCCCCATACATTTACGGCAGTTGTCCGTTACCGTGTAGGAAGCAATGGGACACTCCTCGCAGGCTGCGTTGATGACCTGAACCACATTGATGGAGTCCCTTCCCACCGGGCACTGCCCCTCTGCAAGGCGTATCCTCTGTTTGATGATCTCTCTCTCTTTATAGATACAGCAGCGGAACTGAGCCTGAGGGCCCGGAATCATCTTGTAAGGAAGTTCTTCCCTCTCCTCTTCCAGTTTTCCTTCCCACGTAAGCTTTGCCACCTCATACAAAACCTGGTGTTTAATGTGCAGAATTGTCGCATCATTTGTTACCATGAATTAATCCTCCCGTTTCAGACTTTCGTACTCTGTTCATTAATAATATGTAACTGTAACCGGCTTCCCCATCTCTTCCAGCGCGTTCTTCAGCTGTTCCACCAGATTCTGGCGGATTCCCAGGTCAAAAGGCAGACCTGGATTCTGATAAGCGCTGTTGATCGCCTTTCCCACAAACAGGTGAATCTCCGTACAGTCCTCGATAATCATCTTGGCTACCATGGAAGCCCCATTGGGTTTATCTAACTCCAGGAAGAAATCTTCTGCCACAGCTTCTTTCTTATTGTACCGCCTCAAAAGCTGAACCACACGGTTCAGAGTCAGAACTCCCTCTGTCACCAGATCGATTCCGTCTATATAAGCGATAGGCGGAATATCCGGATCTACATAATCCAGAGATACATCCATCTGTTTCTTCAATACCCTGGATACAATGGTAGCACTGGTGCCGCCGCAGACAATAGTCCTGGCCGCAGGGTCCGCCGTAAACGCCGCTACCATGGCTTCATCATCTTCCTTATTGCTGGCAGGACCGGTCATCAGGTTCACAGGCTTGCTGTCAATGATCCTCATACAAGCCACGGTAGTATCGTCTCCCGGACGGAACATATAAAGCTCGTCGCAGGCATGACAGATGGAAGTGGCAAGGCGGATAGCCGACACCGTCACCGCATACTGCTTCAGCGCATAGGCGGCGATATCCTCCCACAGCCATCCGAAATTCAGAAGCTGCCCTACGCCGGCATGGATCGTTCCGTCGCTCATAAGGATCAGTGCATCTCCCCGCTTTACCTTGAAACGGAATTCATTGATTTTCTTATTGTCAATCTCCCGGATATTCTTGGGGATCTCAACCAGCTGTCCGTCCCGTATGAAAATACATCCGGGATTGTCGAATTCTACCAGATAAGCGTCGCCATTATTGAACACCTGAAGAATACTGAAGGTAGAATATGCCACCTGACGCACCTGACAGACAGGCAGCGTCTCCACAATGGTGTCCACACACTCTTCCAGCGTAGCGCCGTTTAAAAACATGGTTCCAAGGATCTTGGAGGTCAGTGTAGACAAAATATTGGCCTTTACTCCGCTGCCCATACCGTCCGCCAGAATCAAAATATCGGAATCCTTGGTCTTTAAAATCTCTACCCTGTCTCCACAGAGTATCTCCGTAAATTTATTCAGACTTTTATAGCCAACGTCTACCGTAACTCCCATCTATCGAACCTCGCTTTCACTTCCCTCTTCCAGCAGAGAACTGCAAAGGCGGGTTAATGTAGTCTTGGTATCCGCGGTAGTCTCACCCAATAGTCCGGCTATCTCCTGTGCCACCATCATCTGCTTGTGGATAACCTTCTGAGCCAAGTCAATGGTTTCCAGCTTCTTGTCGTAATCCTGTTTGGCCTGCTCTTCTTCCTTGGTTATGTCAATAAATGTGGCCAGAACCGCATCCTGCTCTTCTATGTATACGATATTCTGAAGCATGGTAATATTGTACTCCGCATAAGTTACCTTCTTGCCGTGGATATTCTGATGGGTATCATATACCCACTGGAAATCTACCGGATCAATAAACTCATAGAGATACATATTCAGAGCCTCTGATCTGGTCTTTCCGAAATACTTCTCGCCTACCTTGGAGTACTCCATAATCTTCATATCTTTGTCTACGATCAAAACCACATTGGGTGAAGTCTCCATAACCAGGTTGGACAGGGATTCCGCCTTGGCATGCATAAACGGAATACACATATTTAATTCCGCCTTCTTCTGGAATACGGCAATAGCCTTCTCCCGGCAGGTGGGGTATCCGCAGGCGCCGCAGTTTAACTGATCCTCCGGACTGTTCTTTCCGGTCTGACGCAGGATTTCCTGGATCTCTTCCTCCGTAGGCATAGGATCCTTGGGAGAGCGGTCCTCGAAAATCTTCTCCATGTCAACATCTTCCGCCAGTCTTGCCACTACCTTGGGAGCCACCGGATCCTTGGAAATTTTCTCCTCCATGTCCAGCTTCACCTTAAATCTGGAAATACTCTCATCCTCCACCGTCGGTCCTTTGATGCAGCCGCCGGCACAGTTGTTCATCTCAATAAAGCAGCCCTTGATCTCTCCTCTGGCCATGCTTTCACACAGATCAATACAGTTCTTGGTTCCGTGAACATAGAACTTGCGGTATCCGTCCGCCCGTCCCTCCGTAGCCAGCACGGAGCTTACCACGCCGTTGCTCACAGGATATAAACGGTTTACCTTGGGATCAACCGCATCGAAGGGATCATCCTCACATTCCTCAATGACAATATTCTTTTCCTGAAGCCATGCCTCAATATCATTGAAATTCAGCACCGCGTCGATGCAGTCCTCATGGCGGGAATCCTGAGATTCCTTCTTCTTAGCCAGACACGGCCCTAAAAATACGACTTTCGTATCCTGTCCGTACTCCCTTTTCAAAAGCTTGCCGTGGGCAACCATGGGAGATACCACAGGTGCCAGATAAGGAACCAGCTGTGGATAATAAATCTCAATCAAATCGTTGACACTGGGGCAGCATGTGGTGATAATATTCTCCATGACTCCGTCTCGCAGAAGCTTTGTGTACTCCTCCGTCACCAGAACGGCGCCCTCCGAGGTCTCTCTTACATCTGCAAACCCCAGTTTCTTAAGGGCGGCCTTCACCTGTCCCAGGGTCTTATATTTTAACAGACCCATATAGGAGGGCGCAATGGAAACCACTACCTTTTCGCCTCTTAAGACAAACTCTTTTACTATATTTAAATCGCTGTTCAGCGTCTTGGCTGACTGAGGACAGATCTGAAGGCATTTACCGCATAAAATACATTTGTCCTCCATAATTTCCGCACGGCCGTCCTTGATCATGATGGCTTTCACTTCACAGTTGCGGACACATTTGTAGCAATGCTTACACTTGGTTGCCTTGAAATCAATAATCCCCATTACAGCCTCCCCATGATTTCCTTCTCAAAGAACTCTTTGGTGGTCTCCGGCTTCAGAGAAAATAACTCTCCGTCCACAGTAACACAGACACCGTTTACACAGTTGCCGCTGCAGAATGCGCCGTTTAAGTCTACCTTGTCTCCCAATCCGTTCTTAGCTACCAGATCCTGCATCTCTTTGATGATCTCTCTGGAACCCTTCAGATGACATGCACTTCCGATACAAATTGTTACTTTCATGGCTTATCCCTCCACA
>CAYWRB010000149.1:3528-6949 GCA_964460025.1 uncultured Hungatella sp. | reverse complement strand
TTTGCGTTCTTCTTATATTTTATTGTCTTTTTAGGGGGTTATCTAGTATAATGGAAGTACTTTTCCTATAGGAGGTACCAGAAAATGGCCAGTATTAAGGATGTTGCCAGCAAAGCCGGCGTCGGCGTTGGAACCGTTTCCCGCTATTTAAACGGAACCGGTTACGTGTCGGATGAAGCCCGTGAGAAAATTACAAAGGCAATTTCAGAACTAAACTATACTCCCAATGAGCTTGCAAGAAACCTGTTTAAGAAACGCACAGGCATTGTCGCCATTCTGATTCCGGATTTGTCTCACCCTTTTTTCTGCGAATTTACAAAATATTGTGAGATCGAATTATACAAGCACCATTACAAGACCATGGTATGCAATACCATTCAGGAAAGCGACCGGGAAAAAGATTACATCGACATGCTGAACCGGCATATTGTGGATGGAATCATCACAGGCGTACATTCCCTGGATATGAAGGAATACTTAAATCTCCGACACCCCATCCTGGCCTTGGATCGCTATATTGGCGACAATATCCCCATTGTAGGCTCCGACCACCAGAAAGGCGGCATGATGGCGGCTCAGATCTTTCTGCAGAAAGGCTGCCGCCATGTCATCCAGGTCCGCACCTCCATGAAGGTTCCCACGCCGGCCCACGACCGCCACACCGCTTTGCACAATTACCTTTCGATTAACGGCGTCCAGGTGGATACCGTGGAACTTGCCTGGAACCATTTCGATTTCCCCTATTTTGCCAGGACAGCATCCATGATACTCAACCAGTATCCGGATATGGACGGAATGTTTGGCTCCGACTTTGCCGCCATCGCCGTCCTGCGCGAAGCCATGAGCCGGTGTTATCAGATTCCCCAGGATATTAAGATCATCGCCTACGACGGCACCTATATTACGGATACGGTCTATCCCCCTTTGACTGTAGTCGCCCAGCCCATAGAACTCCTTGCAAAATGTTCTGTAGAAAGCATCCTGCAAATGATCGCCGGACAGCCTCTGTCTCAAAAAAGGCTGATGCTTGATGTGATACTGAAACCTGGACAGACCACTTAAAAAGCGCCCTAAAACGATATGCAATCATATCCCTATGTACTCTTAGGTGTTTAAGATGGATATGCTGGTAATGGCCATTGTAATCCTATGTATCCTGTCTACGATTCTTTACCAAGCCATCGCCCTATTGGAAAAAAGATATCTGTAACCTTTTGTTCCCCAGCCCATCACTGTATTGATTGGCTGGGTGACTGTTACTAAACTCTGGACATCCCACCCCTTTTTCAGTATAATAAGTAAAAAATTATCTCGACATTACATGCGCCGGATACGCGCAGATGGGAGTCTTACTATGGAAGTTATTCTGAAAAATCTAACCAAACGATACCCGAACCGCAACAAAAAAGTCCACGAGGACGTTATCGCTGTCAATGATTTCACCTTCACAATCCCTGACGGCAAGCTTATCGGCCTTCTAGGCCCTTCCGGCTGCGGCAAAAGCACCACCCTAAACCTGATCAGCGGTCTTCAAAAGCCCACCTCCGGGAAAATTTTCTTCGGTCAGGACGATGTCACCGATCTTCCACCGGAAAGCCGGGGAATCGGCCTGGTATTCCAAAACTATGCCCTCTATCCTCATTTGACGGTGAAGCAGAACATTCTATTTCCCTTGGAAAACTTAAAGGGCAAAGATAAACTGTCCAAATCCGAAATGTTAGAGAAGGCCTGTGAGGCCGCAAAACTTGTACAAATCCAGGAACTGATGGACAGAAAGCCGGGAGAATTGTCCGGCGGCCAGCAGCAGCGGGTAGCCATCGCCCGGGCCCTGGTGAAAATGCCCGGGGTCCTCCTCTTAGACGAGCCTCTCTCCAATCTTGACGCCCGCCTAAGGCTTCAGACCAGGGAAGAAATCCGCAGGATTCAAAGGGAAACCAATATCACCACCATCTTTGTCACCCACGACCAGGAGGAAGCCATGAGCATCTCCGACATGATTGTGGTTATGAATGCAGGCGTCGTCATGCAGACCGGCAATCCTCAGGAAGTCTATGACAATCCTGCCAACCTGTTTGTTGCCAAATTTTTAGGCACTCCGCCCATCAATGTATTTGACGGAGTCATCAAGAACCAGAAACTGTATATCGGTGAGGAAGCGGTGCTGAATCTTATGCCGGCCGAACTTTCCAAAGATTCTGCCCGGAATTTCCCCAAAGACTCCGCCGTTTCTTCCGTCAATAAAGATTTTGCAGGCGCCTATGAAGAAGAAGGTACAAAAAAAGTCTATGCAGCCATCCGTCCGGAAGGCTTTATTCTTGACGAAAACGGCCCTCTTACCTGCCAGTTAAGCGGAGTCGAAGTCATGGGGCGGGATATCAGCGTCGTTTCTACCAACAGCGCTTCCCAAAATCCCAAAATCCGCTCCATCATCAGCACGGAGAATACCATAGACCAGTCCCAGCCCTTTGTCCGTTTCTCCCTTCGCCCGGAAAAAGTATTTCTTTTTGACAAAGAGACCGAAAACCGGATTCCTTTTAAGACTTCCGGTCAAACCAAAGGAGGCATGGCATGAAGCACACAAACTTTAACCGCTTCAAGGGCTGGCTGTATCTTCTTCCTGCCATCCTGTTTTTGGCAGTATTCATGGTGTACCCTCTCATCGACGTATTTATCTATTCCTTTGAGGAGGGCTACAACTCCGCATCCCAGACCTATTTCGGCGTGGGCACTTACAATTATTCCTACGTCCTTCACGACCCTTATTTTCTCCAGGCCGTGAAAAATACATTTATCCTGGTGATCATCACCGTACCGCTGTCTACGGCCATTGCCCTGTTTATTTCCGTAGGGCTGAACTCCATAAAGCCTTTAAGGGAGTTGTTTCAGACCATCTATTTTCTCCCTTATGTGACCAACACCCTGGCCGTAGGGCTGGTATTTATGATTCTCTTTAAAAAGACCGCCTACTCCGACGGATTTATCAACCTGATTATCCGGTGGTTTGGCGGAAACTCCGTGGACTTTATCGACGGCCCCTACTGGGCCAAAATGTTTGTGCTGTGTTTTTATACCATCTGGGTAGTGATGCCCTTTAAAATCCTGATCTTGACCAGCGCTCTCGCCTCCGTAAATCCGGACTACTATAACGCTGCAAAGGTAGACGGCACCTCCCGCTTCCGAACCTTTATGCGCATCACCCTGCCCATGATTTCCCCTATGATTTTCTATTTGATTATCACAGGCTTTATCGGCGCCTTCAAGGCATACAGCGATGTGGTTGCGCTGTTCGGTACCGACTTAAATGCAGCGGAAATGAATACCATTGTAGGCTATGTGTATGACATGCTGTACGGAGACAGCGGCGGTTATCCCTCCTACGCGGCAGCGGCGGCTATTCTCCTGTTTGCCATCGTACTGACCA
>CAYWRB010000149.1:0-3497 GCA_964460025.1 uncultured Hungatella sp. | reverse complement strand
GCAAAAAAGTCCGCTACGGCGAGAAAGGAAGTTAAATCTCTTATGAACGATTACAAAAATGCCGCCAAGACCTATCGGCTTAGAAGAACAGCGGCAACCGCAGTTACCTATTTCTTTCTGCTTTTTTGGGCTGTCATCGTCCTGTTTCCTTTTTATTGGATGATTCTCACGTCGGTAAAAAGCTACGGTGCTTATAACTCAGAATATATCCCCAAGTTTTTTACCCTGTCTCCCACCCTGCAGAATTACGTCGACGCCTTCACTGCCGTCCCTCTGGGAAAATATCTGTTAAACACCTTATTTTTCACCGTTGTCACCACCGCAGTGATGCTGGCGGTCATTATCCTGGCCGCCTTTGCCTTTGCCCGCCTTGAGTTTAAAGGAAAAAATGCCCTCTTTCTCATTTTTCTTTCCATGATGATGATTCCAAACGAACTGGTAATTACCACCAATTTTGTGACCATTACAAACCTTGACCTGCGCAACTCCTTCCCGGGATTGATTCTGCCATCGGTTATGTCCGTTTTTTATATCTATCTCTTAAAAGAAAACTTTGAACAGATACCGGACAGCCTGTACTATGCGGCCAAAGTAGACGGCACCTCGGATTTCAAATACCTTTTACGGGTCGTCATCCCCATATCCAAGCCTACTCTGATTACCATCATCATCCTGAAGGTAATCGAATGCTGGAACTCCTATGTATGGCCTCGCCTTATTACGGACAATCCAAGCTATTACCTGGTTTCCAACGGCATTCAGGAAATTCGAGAAAACGGATTCGGACGGGAAAACGTTCCGGCGATGATGGCAGCCGTTGTAGTTATCTCCGTGCCTCTTATCCTTCTGTTTTTAGCATTTCACAAAAAAGTAATGGCCGGAGTGTCAAGAGGAGGTACCAAAGGATGAAACTGCAGCGGAAAAAATTTTATGCACCAAACAGCGGACACGCTGCTCCGGCAGACTGCCAAACAGCAGAGCCGTCCCCCGGCAGTCCGAAAAAATCAAGGCTCTGCCTTAAACTGGCCGTCTTTGCCGCCGCCCTGTCCGTCCTCACCGGATGTCACGGAAAGGAAGGCTTAAGTCCCTTTGAGATCCCGGAAGAATTTGATCTTTCCCAAAACTACGAGATCACCTTCTGGGCCAAAAATGACACCAACAAAACCCAGACAGCCATCTACGAGAAGGCTATCTCCGATTTTGAGACTCTGTATCCCAATATCCGTGTCAATCTGCGCCTGTACACCGACTACGGCAAAATTTATAATGATGTCATTACCAATATTGCAACAGGTACCACCCCCAACGTGTGCATCACCTATCCGGACCATATAGCCACCTATTTAACAGGAACCAATATGGTAGTGCCTCTGGAAGAGCTTCTGGAGGACGAACGATACGGCCTGGGAGGAAGCCAGGTAATCTTTGACTCCCCCTCGTCTCAGGAGATCATCCCCCAGTTTCTCTCGGAATGTTCCTTTGACGGCCACTGCTACGCTCTTCCTTACATGCGCTCCACAGAAGCCTGTTACATCAACAAAACCTATTTGGAGGCTCTGGGCTATACCCTTCCCGAGACTTTGACCTGGGACTTTGTCTGGCAGGTTTCCGAAGCCGCCATGGCAAAGGACCAGGACGGCAATTATCTGGTAAACGGCCAGAAGGTGATGATCCCGTTTATCTACAAATCCACAGACAACATGATGATCCAGATGCTCAGGCAGCGCCAGGCAGGGTATTCTTCCGAAGACGGAGAACTGCTTCTCTTTAACGATACCACCAAAGACATACTGCTTACCATCGCAGACCATGCAGGAACCGGAGCCTTCTCCACCTTTAAGATTTCCAGCTATCCTGCCAATTTTCTCAATGCAGGACAATGTATTTTTGCCATTGACTCTACGGCCGGAGCCACCTGGATGGGAACCAATGCCCCCCTATGCGACATCAGCCCGGACAAATTGGTGGAATTTGAAACCGAAGTCATGCCCATTCCCCAGTTTGATCCCCAAAATCCCAGGATGATTTCCCAAGGCCCGTCAGTCTGTGTCTTCAACAAGGCCGATCCCCAGGAAGTCCTGGCCTCCTGGCTTTTTGCCCAGTACCTGTTAACCAATGAGGTGCAGATCGCCTACTCCGAGACAGAAGGCTACGTACCTGTCACCTCCAAAGCCCAGGCCTCCCCGGAATACCAAGATTATCTGTCCAGATGCGGGGAAGACAACAACCAGTATTATGATGTAAAAATCAAAGCCGCCAACCTTCTGCTGAACCACACGGATCACACCTTTGTCACCCCTGTTTTTAACGGCTCCACCTCCCTTCGGGACGCCTCAGGACAGATGATTGAAAACACAGTAAAATCCGTGCGCCGCGGAGAAACCATTGACGATGCCTATATTGAAAAACTGTACGATGATATGACCTCCCTCTACCGTCTGGACCAGCTAAGCAAAAAAGCCGGCGGCCCCTCCTCTCAAAAAGCGGACCTGGGAAAGCTGCCTTTCATGTCTGTCTTTTTGCTCTCCTCCCTGGCCGGTACATGGGTTCTCATTCTCATCTATGTACTATATCGTAATCGCAAAGATGCATTCCATAAGTCATAACCCTATTGATTTATTGGAAATTTTGTGTATAATAGGTTTGGCAGAAATGTACCAATCAACAGTCCTACGGACTGAATACTTCAAGTATTAAAGAGGAGAAAGAGTAAAATGAAAAAACTGACATCGTTACTTTTAGTTCTTGCACTTGCCGTCACCTGTGCAGGCTGCAGTTCTTCCGGCAAAGGTTCCGGCGATACCGACAAAAAGTCGGAGGGCGTCATGACCTACGAGGAATACGCTGCCGCCGCTTTAGACAGCCAGGTTGTCGTTGAGACCTATGTCCAGGCAAAACAGTCCTGGTGGGACAACAAGGCTACGGTTTATTCCCAGGACAAAGACGGCGCATATTTCCTGTATAACATGGCATGCTCCGAAGAGGATTACGAGAAATTAACCCCCGGCACCAAGATTAAGGTAACCGGCTACAAAGCAGAATGGTCCGGCGAGGTAGAAATCATCGATGCAACATTCGAGATTGAAGAAGGAAATTACGTTGCCCAGGCCGAGGATGTAACTTCCCTCCTGGCTTCCGATGATCTGATCAATCACCAGAACAAATTTGTTTCCTTCAAAGGCATGACCGTAGAAGCTGCCGGCCAGGATGCCAGCGGAAACGATGTTGCCTTCTTATACAGCTGGGACGGTTCCGGCCAGGACGGCGACGACTTATACTTTAACGTTTCCTTAGATGGCAACGCCTACACCTTCACCGTGGAATCCTACCTGTGTGACAATACCACCGACGTATATAATGCCGTAAAAGAATTAAAAATCGGCGATAAAATCGATATGGAAGGTTTCCTGTACTGGTATGAAGGCGTCAACCCCCATATCACTTCCGTAACACCAGCAAAATAGGACCACCAAAACATCAGTAAAAACAAAGTCCCC
>CAYWRB010000148.1:0-7002 GCA_964460025.1 uncultured Hungatella sp. | reverse complement strand
CGTATATTTTCCTTTTCCTGACAGCCTGGTTTTATAAACGGCTAAAACCTTTCCGATTCTGATCTTCTCCGGTGTGTCCGGTTCCTTTGGCTTATCCGGTTCCTTTGGGTTTTGTGGGATTTTGGGAGTCTCTTCCCAACGGTCAGGCCTTTTTCGATTTTCTATGACAATCCTGGCCAGGCTTGCGTCTCCAGGAATCGAAACCGCGATTTTTTCCTTTAAAATCTCATAACCGTCAGGAGCACTGATTTCCTGTATTCTGTATTGGGCCCCTGCAATCAGTCTTCCATTGATTTGATGGGCTTTCTCTGTGCTGGCCCATTCGTCCACCAACAGCCCATTTTCCTTCAAAAGCTGAAGTCTTGCCCCTTCTAACGGAAGTCCGGATGATTTATCGACTTTCAGAATCTCCAGCTTTGTCACATCATCCTTCATCTGCACCTGATCAATGGTTCCATCTGCCGAAACGGTAAATGTGATATCCGAGGCATACCCATATCCTTCTGGTGCGTACTCCTCATGAAGTGTATAAGTCTTTCCTGCCTCCAGTTTCCCTGCTATCTCGTGGCTGCCTAAGTCAGAAACCCACGCTTCTATGACCTGCCCTCTGCCATCCAGAATCTGCAGAATCGCACCAGGCACTTCCTGTTCCCCGGTAATGTCCGTTTTTCTCACCGATATGTGGGTTAATTTATCCTTCATCACAACTCTGTCCATTGTCCCGTCTCGCGATACGGTAAAGAGAATATCCGATGCATAGGCATACCCTGTTGGAGCATAGCTTTCATGAAGTATGTATGATTTACCGGCTTCCAGTTTTCCTACAATGTCATGGGGAGTTTCTTCCGACGTCCACTGCTCCACCACAATACCATCCTGGTCCGTGATCCGTAGAACTGCCCCCACAACCTCTTTCTCTCCGGTGATATCCGTCTTTCGGACCGTCACATGAGTGGGCTTATCCTTCATTGACACCTGAATCGGCTTTCCGTCTTCGGGTATCAGAAACCGTATGTCCTCCCCATAGGCAAATCCCTTGGGAGCATATTCTTCATGAAGAGTATATTCCTTTCCGGCTGTCAGTTTTCCTGTGATCTCATGGGGAATTTCCGTGGATATCCAGCTTTCTACCAGCCTTCCGTCCGAATCCAGAATCTGCATAAGGGCTCCCGGCACCTCCTGCTGGCCGGTGATGTCTGTCTTTCGAATCCTGACCGTTGTAGGCCGGTCCACCATAACCAGCTGCTGCATCACCGCTTCTTTTGATATGGTAAACTCAATATTCTCACTTCGGCCATAACCGTCTGGGAATGCTTCTTCACAAAGAATATAATTCTTCCCTTCTTCCAGAACCGCGGAAACCACATGAGGCTCCCTGCCGGAAATCCACTGCTCCGCAATCTGCCCCTGTTCATCCAAAATCTGAAGAACAGCGCCGGGCACTGCTTTTCCCTCCGTATCCTCCTTGCTTACGGTTACCCGGACATACCGGTCAAAGCCGGTTATGGTATCTACCGCCGCCTCCTCATTCAGCGTGAACCCTATGTGGCTGCTGATCTGCTCCATGTCATTGTCATATTGTATCACTTCCTTTAAACGATAGCCTTCTCCTTTCTTGAATAGGATTCTTTCTCCGGTATCCGTTACCTTTCTTGTAAATACGGCACAGGCCCCAGCGCCTGTCTGCCCTTCCTCATTCCAAACCGTAAAGGCTTTTCCATCCTCCATCCGCATTGCCTGATAGCGGATATCCCGATGAAAGTTTCCGGGGTCAACGGTAATATACTGGTTTCCTTTTAATGAAATCTTATCTCCGCTTCTTAAGAACCCTGTTCTGCTGCCATCGTATGGATAGATACCTCTTAACTCCTCTCCGTCTTTGCCGTACAGGAATATTTGGAACGTGCTTTCCTCCTCCCTGAAAAGCTCCTGTCCTGAGCCGGTAAGCTCATTAAAAATCGTAAGCTTATTTTTCTGAACAATCGGAACTGTTTTTGCTGCCTCTGCTGTTTTGTATTCTCCTTTTTCCCCTTCTGTGGGGCCGAACATCATTTTCGCCGTAACCTGAGTCTCCCTGCAGTCAGAATCTAATTCTGTTATGAAAACGATGTTCCCCGACTCCATGGGCTCTATGTCTTTCAAGTGATACACCCATCCTCCGTCTTCCTCACTGCCGCCGCCTGCATCTACCACCTTGGTCCCGGTACTTACCTTTACCAGAAGTCTTAAGTCTGCCTTATAGCCGGCAGTATTGGTATAAGTAATCCGATTGAACACCTCCTGACCAGGATTCAGCCCGTCTCCAAGACGTCCCTGCCGATTATATATATGAATTTCTGGGTTGGAAGGGGCAATATGATTTTGGATTCTCCACAAGGACTCTTCCTCCGTGGGAACAAAGGAACGGATCTGTGTTCCATCCTCCCGAGACAGCTCCAGCATCACCTGTTTCACCTGGCGGTCCGGAATCCGACATACTCCGTCTTTCCAAACAATGGGTTTTATCATCCTTCCTGTAACTTCCCTGGAACCGTCGCTGTAAACCGTTGTCTCGGTGACAATACACAACTCCCCTTCTTTAAAACCGCTGGTTTCCGGCAGAAGATATCCCTCTCCTCCTGCGGTCCACGCCGCAACCTCTTTTCCTTTGGAATCCTTCACGGACATCTCCACTTTTACTCCGTATCTTCCTTCAATCGTCAAAGCACGGATGGCATCACTTTCCGAATCCTCAGGCTTTCCCTGATTGTCCTCAGTCTCAACGCCGATGGATGATGCTCGGTTACTGATTCGTATGATCTTTCTTCCGTCTGCGGAGATTGTGAAAAACACCGGCTTCATGTAGTCATAGCCTTCCGGCGCCTGCTTCTCTACCAGAACATAGGTCTGTCCTGCCGTCAGACCCTCCAATATCTTTGACGGATGGTCCCCCATGGTTTGCCATGTAGTTATGGGTGTTGATTCATCATAGATGTATCTCTGGTCAGAGTCTCTTCCTGTCACCTGAAACACTGCCAGTTGTGCTCCTTCTATAAACGCACCTTCCCCATTCTCATCTTCCAAGGCATCAAATTCTTTCTTTTGTATCACCACCTTTGTTTTTTCATTGACAATATTCAGTTTCTTTCCAGCTGTCTCGCCGTTTTTGTAGGAGCCTCTGTCCGAACCAGGCTGAAACCGGAAAGTATGGACATTCAGGCTGGTTTTATATCCATCCGGAGGCGTAATCTCTCTGAGACTGTATACATAAGGCTCAATTTCCCCATTTTCCTTCACTTCTCCCACCGGAAGTCCGCTGATTCTCAACACTCCGCCGTCTTCACCGTATGTCTTTGTATACACAGGTGTAGTCAGATCACTTTCCCTGAAAGCGGACAGCCGGAATACAGCTCCGGACAGAGGCCTCCCCTCTTGATCCGTCTTTGTAATCTCCAGTTCTCCCTTTACCGGGGAATCTGCCCCGCATATTACCTGAATCTTCTCCTGCTGTCCGTATACAATCTTCACCGGTTCCATTAAAGTATAGTAATCCGGCGCCTGAAGTTCTACCAGATAATAAATCCCGTCCGGCAGACGTTTTATAGCATGCAGTCTTAAATCTCCCGGACCGTATCCCTCCGGTATCTGACGGTTAATTGCTTCCAATTCCGTGTATACTCCGTCACTTCCGCTGATCCACCTGGCTGCAAGATGGGCGTCATCCTGTACCAAACTCCCGTCATCCGCCGCCATATATAATGCCAGCGCTGCTCCTGAAAGCTGCTGCTCTCCGTTTTCTCCCGTCTTGGCAATCAGCAAGGTTCCCTCCTGATTTAAAATGCCATACCTTTGAATATCCGCCATGTCTTCCACATGAATCACCACAGGCTCCGCCTGTGCATATCCCCCAGGGACACGAGTCTCCACCAGAACAAAAGTTTTTCCCACCGGAAGACCGTCTATACGCCGAATCCCTTCTTCCGTCAGATAAGAAGTCCCATAGGGGCCGGCTTGTGGAAGCAGATGATAATCAAACTGATACTCAAACGTAAACTGCTCATAAACCGTGATCCGTATCTCCTTCCCTTCCTCTGTCCGGAACAAAAGCCGGGCTGCCGTAGGGAAATGACTCTCTCTTCCTCCTACCGCAGGCGGACCAATCTGTGTACAAGATACCTGCTCTGCAGACCTGCCAGAGCCATGATCCTCCCATGAAACGGACGTTCCTTCTGTTCCATAGAGCCGATACATTTCCTCAAAGGCAGTTATAAAACCGGCATATTCATCGGCATCGCTGCTTACCCAGGAATCCACGGCTCCTGTCTCCATATATTGAGGCACGCCATCCTTCATAATTACCTGCCCTTTGGAGTCTGTCAATGCCTCATACAGATGAAATTCCGCACCGTTTACAAGAACCTTTTCAGAGCCGTTGACAGTATATTTTTCAATCTCAACTTTTGTGTGGTCGTTGTATACCATATAGTTCTGAACCTGGCCGGTATTCTCCACCTTGATGCTCGCAGGTTCTGACGCCACAAGGCCCTTTGGGGTTCTGGTCTCCTCCAGAATGTATTCTCCTGCCGGAATTCCCTCCATATAGAAAGGTCTGTCCGTAGTACTCCAGCTGGCAGTCGGTTCCGCCGCTGCTTTTCGGCTTTCATCCACTCTGTATAGCGAAAGAGAGGCACCGGAAAGCTGGGTCTGTCCATAAGCCCCTTTTCCCTCCTTTTTTCTTCCCAGCAGCCTCCACTGACCGGAGTTATCCTTACTCTGCATGTCGAAAATCTTGTATGTATATTCTGAGGTTCCGTGAACCTTCCCCACCATAATCTTCGTGGTATAATCTATCATCTCGGCTGTCTGTATCTCGGCTGTCTCTTCCACGGTTATTCCGGCAGGGAACCCTTTTATATATCCCTCAGGCGCTTCCACCTCCTCTAAAATATAGGTTCCCTCCGGGACCCTTTTCAGAATGTCTGCCTGGCCATCGGTTATCTGACATTGGAACGGATCATTCGGTGTTGTATCACCGGTTATCCAGGTATTTTCCAGGATATAGCTTTCCCCGTACCGGTGAAATATGGTTCCCTGTTCTTTTATGGCATATGCTGCCTGACGGTAATATTTCAAAAGATCCTGATCCTTCTTCCGAACAAAATCACCATTGCGATCATAAAGGGGTGTCTGTTCATGATAGTTTTCCTCACTTTTCCGGTAATACCTCACAAGCCCATGGTCATCCAATATTGGTTCCATATTCTTTTCAAAGGAACCTGTATTATCAATCAGAAGCAGTTCTCCGTTGAAATTCTGTCCCTGCCGATTGGTTTTTACGGTGGATGAGGTATGACTGTCTTCTCCTGCCTGAGTCTTCCAGGAACCTGTGATATAACCGCTTTCCGGATATTCCCGAGATACCTTGGAGTTTTGATTTTCGTTTGCCACTGCAATCCGGTATGTGGTAATCTTGTCTCTGGCATTGACCGCTCCATATTGGTCTCTCCCTATTTTTATCGGCCACACAAGGATGCGCTGTCTTCTCCCACCTCCCAGACCTTGTGACTCCTCCAGGACATAGGCCATGCCTGTGTCGGGATCCACCAGGCTGTCACGGTTCCCGTCCGGATCAAGATGATACAGAACGGCTCCTTCCCCGAAGGTATCATTCCCGTTCCCATCTCTCTTCAGCCTGGCAAAATCTCCGGTAAACCTCTTATCCATAAGGGAATATGATATTTTGGTGAAATCACCTCCGGTTATCTCCAGATAAGGCGTCCCTCCTCTGAAGGCAAAAATCGAAACGTCTGTATCATTCTCCAAAACATGGATGGGAACCAGCTCATGATTCCTGTCATATCCATAGAGAATACTGTGTCCGTCCACCATCTGTTCTTTAAAGACATCCAGACTGTCAAGACCATAATACAAAATGTCCGTATCCTCCCGCTCTACGTTCCTGGAAGTCCAGACACGTTCATCCTTCTCTGTTTCCGGAAGAAATTCGGTTCTTGTCCCTGCATATCCTTTCTTCACATACATGCCGGTTACCGTCTGGTCTATGGCACGAGTGATTACCAGACCTTCATAAGTATGGTCTTCCTGGTCCCCCGAAGGCTTCAGTTCAATTCCCTCAAACAATGTCATCCGGGCGCCTGGCACATATGGATGCTCCTCCTGGTCAGTCTGTAAGCTTCTGGTTATATAGCCATATCCTGCAAAAAGCGTGCCATGATAGACAATCGTGACATCCTCGCCGCTTTCCTTTAAAGCCTGCAGATATTCCAAGGTTCCTTTCTTCCATCCGTATCCCTGATATTCTCCGTTGAAAAATGCATACTCATAGTCCTCACGGCCTCCGATCTGTGCAAAGGTTCCGTCTATTCGTCCACTGAGTTTCCAGGTAACGGTCTTGGATGACTCTTTCCGCTTTTCTATCTTCAGTTTGATGGGTGCATTTTCAATATAGATTCTGGCAAGGTCGTCATAATCCTCCGGTTTATTTCTGTTCTGTGACGGATGTTCAGACAGCCTTTCATAGATGGTGGCGATCACATTGGTCTGGCGGTCCCCCTCCTTGTAATAAGTGACCTTGTCACTATATACTTCAACGGCTACAGGTTTTGTTCTTGTATATCCTGCAGGTGCTTTTACCTCAGTCAGAACATAAGTCCCTGCCGCTAAAGGCTTGGGTGTTTCCAGATATCCTGCATTCTGATCTTCATATCCTTCTTCCATCAAGTGATTCCCCGTAGTGCTAAAAGCCTGAAATTCTCCTGTTTTTGTTCCGTAAGTGTTGTACATGAAGATCTGATCCTCTTCCTTACATATGGGAGTTCCCTTTGGAACCAATCCGGTATACAGATTTCCGGGACCTTTCTTGTCCTCCTTTCCCATTCTCCCCTGAAATAAAAGGTCTGCAATGGTTCTTTCCCGAGCCACAGAGGTAATGTTGGACGCACCCATGCCTTCCAGAAATTCCCTTGTTCCGGAGATTAAGGTATCCTTCTCGTAAAATTTTAC
>CAYWRB010000147.1:0-7006 GCA_964460025.1 uncultured Hungatella sp. | reverse complement strand
ACCAATGCGCCGTAGATGGAGCTGTCTCCATGGGGATGATATTTACCCATGGTATCACCGACGATACGGGCACATTTTCTGTGAGGTTTGTCCGGACCATTATTCAGTTCAATCATGGAATACAGAACTCTTCTCTGAACAGGCTTTAAACCATCCCTTACATCAGGAAGAGCCCTGGAAGCGATTACACTCATGGCATAATCAATGTAAGAATCTTCCATGGTCTTCTTTAAGTCAATATCGTGAATTTTGTCAAATACATTCGGTTCCATTCTCTTCCTCCAACTTCCGTCAGGTAAAACCATATCCTATGCCATTAACCTTTTGGCAAATTCTCCGCAAATCAATACCGGATACATTCCGTTAGCTAAATATCCAGATTCTGTACATATTTGGCATTGGCTTCAATAAACTCACGCCTTGGCTCTACCTGATCCCCCATCAATGTAGTAAAGGTCAAATCCAGCTCGGATAAAACATCCTCATCCATATTTACCCGCAGAAGAACCCTTCTCTCCGGATCCATAGTAGTCTCCCACAGCTGTTCCGCATCCATCTCTCCCAGACCTTTATATCTTTGGATCTTGTTGTTGTTATCCCGCCCGATTTCGGCCAAAATAGAATTCAGTTCCCCATCATCGTAGGCATACCATACCTTCTTGTTTTTCTCGATTTTATAAAGAGGCGGCTGAGCCAGGTACACATGTCCCTGCTTGATAAGCTCCGGCATAAAGCGATACAGGAAGGTTAAAAGCAGAGTACTGATATGGGCTCCGTCCACATCCGCATCCGTCATTATGATAATCTTGTGATAACGCAGCTTGGAAATATCAAAATCTTCATGGATTCCCGTACCAAAAGCCGTAATCATGGCCTTGATCTCCGCATTGCCATAGATTCTGTCAAGCCTTGCCTTCTCCACATTCAGAATTTTTCCCCGAAGAGGCAGAATGGCCTGGGTATCCCTGGAACGGGCAGTCTTGGCAGAGCCGCCGGCAGAATCTCCCTCCACGATATAGATCTCACATTTTTCCGGATCTTTGTTGGAGCAGTCCGCCAGTTTTCCCGGAAGAGCCATGCCCTCCAAAGCCGTCTTTCTTCTGGTTAAATCCCTGGCTTTCCTGGCTGCTGCCCTGGCTCTCTGTGCCAGAATCGATTTCTCACACATGGCTTTAGCCACCACAGGATTCTGCTCCAAAAAATAAGTCAGCTGTTCGCTTACAATGCTGTCTACCGCAAGCCTGGCCTCACTGTTGCCCAGCTTCTGCTTTGTCTGTCCCTCAAATTGAGGTTCCTCAATCTTTACACTGATAATGGCAGTCAGACCCTCTCTGATATCCTCCCCGCTTAGAGACGGTTCCGTATCCTTCAGCAGTTTATTCTTCTTCGCATAATCATTGAATGTCTTGGTCAGAGCATTCTTAAAACCGGTAAGATGCGTTCCTCCTTCCGGCGTATTAATATTGTTGACAAAGGTATAGATATTCTCCGTGTAAGAGTCATTGTGCTGCATAGACACTTCCACATACACCTTATCCCTGGTTCCTTCACAGTAAATTACATTTTCATAGAGAGGTTCCTTTCCCTTGTTCAGATAAGTGACAAATTCCTTGATTCCGCCTTCATAGTGAAAAGTTTTTTCTCTCTTCTCCTCTCTGTCGTCCCGCAGAGTAATCTTAAGGGCTTTTGTCAGAAATGCCGTCTCCTGAAGGCGGATTCTTAAGGTCTCATAATCATAAACTGTCTCCTCAAAAATCTCCTTGTCAGGAAGGAACACCACCTTTGTTCCATGCTTATTTAGATCACAATCTCCCACAACCTTTAAGGGAGATACCACCTTTCCTCTCTCATAACGCTGATGGTATTCTTTTCCGTCCGTATAAATGGACACCTCCAGCCATTCCGACAACGCATTAACCACGGAAGCTCCCACTCCGTGAAGACCTCCGGAAACCTTATATCCTCCGCCTCCGAATTTTCCTCCTGCATGGAGAACCGTAAACACAACCTCCACAGCCGGAAGACCTGCCTTTTTTTGAATTCCTACCGGAATTCCCCGTCCGTTATCCGTAACCGTAATGGAGTTGTCCTGATTGATCTGTACATCAATCTCACTGCAATATCCTGCAAGAGCCTCGTCTACGGAATTGTCCACAATCTCATATACCAGATGGTGAAGTCCTCTGGATGAAGTACTGCCAATATACATACCAGGCCTTTTTCTCACTGCTTCCAGACCTTCCAATATTTGAATTTGATCTGCTCCGTATTCAGCGCTCATATTTTCCTCCTAAACATAAATCCAACTCTCAGAATACCTTCCCGTAATCAAGTATCCTCCGTAACTGTTCCTTTTACTACTCTGTATCTCTTATCAATGGGAAAACCATGGGTCAAAAAATCTTCCAGTCCCGTACAGGTAATCATAGTCTGTATGTGATGAATCTCAGACAGCAGATGTTCCTGCCTGTTTCCGTCCAACTCCGAAAGAACATCGTCCAAAAGCAGAATCGGATCATCATCTGCCAGATGCTTTACCAGATGAATCTCTGCCAATTTCAAAGACAAAGCAGCCGTCCGCTGCTGCCCCTGAGAACCAAATTTTCTGATATCCGTCTCATTGACAATAAAACTGATGTCATCCCTGTGGGGACCTATACCGGTAGTCTTCTGTCGAAGGTCCGATTCTCTGTTCCTTGCCAGGGCCTGCTCCATATTTTCTACCGAAACATTAGGCTCATAAAGCAGTCTTAAACGCTCCTCATATCCTGACAGCTGACTGTGGATATCATAAATAATCTCATTCAGCTGCTCAATAAATTCTTTCCTGTACCGGATGACTTGGCTCCCATATTGAACCATCTGTTTATCCCAGATATCCAGGGTTTCTTCATACTCCGGCCGAAAAGCCAGTTCCTTTAAAAGCTTATTCCTCTGAGCCACCACTTTATTGTACTGAACCAAAGCATGGACATACAATTTATTCAGCTGGCACATCTCAAGGTCTATAAAACGTCTTCTCTCCGAAGGTCCGTTCTTAATAAGATTTAAATCTTCCGGGGAGAAAAAAACCACGTTGACGATTCCGAACAATTCACTGGCTTTGCGAATCGGGATTCCGTTGACCGCAACGCCTTTCGCCTTATTCCTTTTTAGATGCATGTCAATACGGTAAGGCACATCCTGCTTTCTCACCATCATCTTAATGTGAGACTCTTCTTCGTTGAAACGGATGATTTCCTTATCCTTGCTTCCTCTATGGGACTTGGTGGTACTGCACACATAGATAGATTCCAGTACATTGGTCTTCCCCTGGGCATTATCTCCGTATAAGATATTGGTTCCCGGGCTGAACCTTATGGAAAGCTTCTCATAATTCCGATAATTTTGGAGTTCTATGGATTCTACTATCATCTTTTATGCTTCAATCCTTATGGTCTCTCCATGGTAATCTACCACGTCACCGTCCCTTAATTTCTTCCCCCTCTGATATTCCACCTGTCCGTTTACCTTCACCAGACCATCTTCAATGGCATATTTGGCATCTACTCCTGTCTCAGCCAGGCCGGCAGCTTTCAATGCCTGTCCTAATTTAATGTACTCATCTCTCAATTTGATGATTTCCATACGGTGATCTTCCCCCTTCTCACAAACAATCCGTCAAATCGAAGCCGCATTAAAGTTAACAGGAAGAATCAGATAAATATAACTCTCCTCCGGATTCTTAATAAAACAGGGAGATTTTGGATTCATCATATACAAATCTACATTCTCATCGTCAATAATGCGAAGTGCGTCCATTAAGAATTTGGGATTGAACCCAATCATAATATCCTTTCCGGATTTCTGGATCGGAATCTGTGCATTCATGGAACCGAAGCTGGAGTTTAATTTCAATTCCATAGAATCATCCGTGATATTGATAATAATAGGCTTTTTATCATTCTCCCGGATAAGAATGCTTGCCTGGTCAATACAATCTAAAAATTCTTTTTTATTGATTTTCACCCTTGTCTCATAATCGCTGGACAGCATCTGCTCAATACGGAAATATTCTCCTTCAATCAGCCGCGATACCACCACCGTATCATCAAACTCAAATAAAATATGGTTCTTACTGAAGAAAATAAGTACGTCCTTGTCATTATCTCCGGATAAAATCTTGCTGATTTCACCTAGAGTCTTGCCAGGAACAATCACTTTTATATCCTGATAATTATCTTTTAAGGTAACTTTTCTGATGGACATCCTGTGTCCGTCTAAGGAAACCACTTTTAGCTGATTCTCCTGGACCTGAAACAGTTCTCCTGTCATCATCTTGTTGCTGTCATTGGCAGATATGGAGAATAAGGTCTGCCTTATGACTTCCTTTAATGTGAACTGGGACAAACAGATATGATGTTCCCTCTCAATAAAAGGAAGATAAGAAAATTCCTCTCCGTTCTTCCCCTGAATCTGGAATTTGGAATTATCACAGGTGATGGTTGTCGTAAATTTTTCATCAGACTCAATGGTGATAGGTGACTCTCCGCCTGACAATTTGCGGACAATTTCCGACAAAAGCTTTGCATCCAATGCAATCTTACCCTTTGATAAAATGTTTCCTTTTACCGTAGTCTCGATTCCCAGTTCCATATCATTGCCGGTCAGCTTGATGGTGTCGCTTTCCGCATCCACCAGGATACATTCCAGAATCGGCATGGTAGTCTTGGAGGAAACTGCTTTCAATACGATATTGATACTATTTAAAAGATCGTCTTTTTGAAATGTAAGCTTCATGTGTTGATAACTCCTTTTCTAGTGATGGGGCATAAATAAATATATAAATAAGTTCTTTTTCGAAGTATCCGTAGTAGGGATTGTGAATTTGTGTAAAAGTTAAAAATCATTGTGAAAATAAAGGAAAATCTCATGTTGAAACTTAAGTGGAACGGCTCTTAACTTGTCCACAATGGTCCACATCAGAGGGTTCATAAAAATTTTGAACCCTTTTATCCACAAGAAAGGAACAAGTTGTCCACATGGAATTGTGGAGGGTTACTGTGGACTCAGTTTTTTCTTTATGATCTCTATGGTATTTACCAGGTTGTCATTCTTTTTTAAGTCCGCCGCGATCTTGTCCCGGCCATGGATAATGGTGGTGTGGTCCCGGCCGCCTAAATATTTTCCGATTTCCTGAAGGGAAGCGCCTGTCATATTCTGGCACAGGTACATGACAATCTGCCTTGGAAAGGCTACCTCCTTATTCCTTTTCTGAGAAGAGATATCTAAAGGCGTAATACCGAAATGGTCGGCAACTACCTGGATGATCAGTTCAGGAGTGATCTTACGCTCAGAGTTTGGAGAGATAATATCCTTTAGGGCTTCCTCCGCCAGAGCCATGGTGATCTCCTTGTTGTGATCCAGCTTGGACAATGCCACGATCTTTGTCAATGCGCCTTCCAGTTCACGAATGTTGGACTTTATGTTGGTTGCGATATATTTAATCACTTCATTATCAATGTTATATCCCTCGATATCCTCCTTTTTCCGGAGAATCGCCATACGGGTCTCATAGTCCGGAGATTGGATATCCACGGTTAAGCCCCACTCAAAACGGGAGCGGAGGCGCTCTTCCAAAGTTTCAATATCTTTAGGCGGTTTATCGGAAGATATGATAATCTGCCGTTTGGATTCATATAACGTATTGAAGGTGTGGAAAAATTCCTCCTGTGTACTTTCCTTGCCGATGATAAACTGGATATCATCAATCAGAAGCACATCGTTATTCCTGTATTTTTCCCGAAATTCCGTGGTTGAGATATTATTCTTATTCCGGATGGCATCGATCAGCTCATTGGTAAATTTTTCTGAGGTAACGTATAAAATTTTGGCCTCAGGATTATTCTTTAATATGAAATGAGCGATAGAATGCATCAAATGTGTCTTCCCAAGCCCCACGCCGCCATAGATAAACAGGGGATTGTACACTTCTCCCGGGGATTCCGCTACGGCCAGGGTCGCCGCATGGGCCAGATTGTTGTTGGCGCCTACGACGAAGGTATCAAAGGTATACCTGGGATTTAGGTTGGCGTTCTGCAATGCGGTCTGGTTGATATCGGCTGCGGCTGGGATTAATTGCTTTTCCGGCTTTTCTTTGCTTTTGATGGAGTCCTCCGTAATAAATTCTACGGTACACGAAAATCCGGTAACCTCTTCAATGGTTACCTGCAGGATAAGACCGTATTTTTTGCGGATATAAGTAATAAAGTTGGCATCAGGGGCCAGAATCTTAACCACATGGCCCTCCACGGCATGAACCTTAAGGGGAACAAGCCATGTCTTAAAGGATACATCCATGATCTCGTGTTCTTTTTTTAAATGAAGCAGGATGTCATCCCATTGTTTCTTTAATTGTTCAAGCATAAGGAATCTCCTAATATGTATTAAAAGCCAGTAGGCACATTAACCCAATCTATCTATATTTTATACTAAATGGGAGGATTTTTCAATGTAAATAGGAAAATAAGTTTGATTTTATTGAGGAATTTTAGAGGGTTTCTTGTGGATAAGTGTGTGAAAAACCTGTTTTTTGTGGATGGACAAACAGAAATCGCGGAAATTATCCACAGATGTGTAAAAGTCAGAGGATAAGTTGTTCACAGCCTGAAATTCTATGGAAATTAAGGAAAAATATGGACCAGCTGTGTAGAAATCACAGGTTTTCCATATAGTTATCCACAAGTTATCCCCAAAATGTGGATAAGTGGAGAATGCTGTTGGGGATTGACGGAAAACCCCTTTTTTTATATAATAATCTGGCATTGTATCTTTTGAAAAGAACAGTAGCAGGAGGAAAAGAAAAATGAATAAGACAAAAAAAGACACTCGTTGGCTTACCAGTGTTGCACTTATGGCGGCGATCGTCATTCTTCTGGCCAATACGCCTTTGGGAATGATACAGCTTCCGATTATCAAGGCAACAACTGTGCACATTCCGGTGATTGTGGGAGCAATCCTTTTGGGA
>CAYWRB010000146.1:0-7027 GCA_964460025.1 uncultured Hungatella sp. | reverse complement strand
AACGACCGGAGCGGAGCGTAGACCTTCACGTAGCGCGAGCGTGCCCAGGAGAAAGCAATACAACTCCCTCTCCGGGCGAACCTTTACACGATTTATGCATTTTATATCCCCACTCTTCAGAAAGGACACCCCCATCCATGACCTATCACTTCCCAACCTATTACCATGACTTCCATTGCATCAACAAAGACTGCCCGGACACCTGCTGCGGCGGGTGGAATATTTCCATTGACCCTGAATCCCTGAAACGCTACCGCCGGATTCTCAAAAGCCCGGACACCCTCAATCTTCCCGATTCCTTCCTGCGCCGTTTCAAAAAATCTATTGACTTCCGTCATAGCTGCATACATTTATCCAACGGCTACTGCCCTCTTCTAACCAAAAACAACTTATGCGGCATGTATCTCCATCTGGGCAGCGGCTCTTTATGCAAAACCTGCCACACCTACCCCCGCCACCAGGAGGAATTCGGCAGCCTGCGCGAAATCAGCCTGTCCCTGTCCTGTCCGGAAGCTGCCCGAATCATCCTGTCCCAGAAAACAAAACCGCAGATGCAGACCAGACACACCTCCAAAAAATGCCCTGCCGACCAACAAGTGGACACAAACCTTCTGACATGGCTAATGGAAGTACGCAAAACCCTTTTGGATATCCTCTGGAATCCCCATTGCCCCCTGGAAATCTCCGTATCCATGGCACTGACTCTCAGCCACCGCCTGCAGAAGTCCCATTCCCAAGGCCAGAATAACCAAAATAATTGTTTCTGTCTCAAAACAGCCCTTGAAAACTTAAAATCCCTGTCTCAGAGATACCTTATAGACGAAAAAACTTCCGATGTCCTGACGAAAGCTTTCACCCAAAAACTTGCCTCCAAAAGAGTTGAGCCCCATTCCTGGCTCTCTTCCCTTGTAACCCTTTACTCCTCTCTAGAACCCGTAGTCGAAATCTGGCCTCAGCTTATGAAACTGTGCCAAACCTCTGTTCCGGCATACTTTCATACCACATTCCATGACACGGATGAGCGTATACCAGAAAGACAACTCTTAACCTATTTCATTCAAATATATTTTCTGGGAGCTGTCTATGATAATAGGTTATACGATAAAATCCAATTCGCCGTTGCCAGCTGGCTGCTCATCCGCCTGTCAGCAATCGCCCTGGCGCAGCAAAACAGCAGCCTGACCCCAGACGCCTCCCTCAACGCCTTTTGGATTCAAGCTGCTTACCTGTATTCCCGGCAAATAGAAAACTATGACCAAAATTTAAACCGTCTGTTTGATGCCTTCCATACGGACAAAACCTTTAACCTGATTTCTCTCCTGTCCTTTGTAACCCATGTTATCCGCTGACACCTCATCACTTCCGGCCCTATTCTACATCCGGTAATCTTTTTGCTGCTTGTTGCCGCTCATTGGCAATTTTCTTAAATCAGCCAATCAGCCCAGCCTTTCGCATCTCTTCTTTTATCTTATCCAGCACAGGCCCCTCCGGCGTGGCCAGGTTCGGTGTATAGGGAAGGCCCATATCCCTTCCCCGGAGATTGGCCATATCTTTTGCCGCCACCGGAAAACTTGCACCGTCCATAGACAGCCGTACAGGATTCAGTTTAAACTGCGCTTCCAGGGAACCCTGTAAATCTCCGGCCACATATTTATTGTAAATGTCCGTAATCAACTCCGGCATAAAATTGGCCGCCGTACAGACTCCGCCTACGGCTCCATGGCACATAGACGCATATAACAGCGTATCTTTGCCTCCAAAAACCTTAAACCCTACATCCCTGGTTCTGCGGATAAACTCTGCGGTCTGGGTAATATCTCCGCTGGTGTCCTTCATTCCCACAATATTTTCCAGCTCATGGGCCAAACGGTCTACCAGATTAGCCGATAACGTATACCCTACCCGGCCCGGATTGTTGTAAAGCAGTACCGGTGTTTCCGGAACGGACTGCGCAATGGTCTTAAAATGCTGATACAGCTCCTGCTCCGTAGGCTTCAAAAACATTGGCTGCAGCACGGAAACCCCGGCTGCCCCGCACCTCACGGCTGTTTTTGCCAGACGGCAGCATTTTTTCGTGCTGATGGCGCCGATTCCGAAGTATACCGGAACTCTGCCAGCTGTCTGGTCTACCATAATCTTAAGACCCCGTTCCATCTCATCCTCTTCTATGGCATAAAACTCTCCGTTACTTCCGAAAGCCAGGATTCCCAGGACGCCGCCCTCAATGACATAATCCACCTGTTCTCTCAGTTTTTCTTCATCAATCCGTTCATTTTCGTCGATTGGGGTTAGAATCGGCACGATTACGCCTTTGATAAATTCCGTATTCACCATTTTCTCCTCCTTATGACTCTACAATCACATCAGAAATTTTCTCATAGTATTTTACAATGCAGGAATGGTCTTCCTTCTCACAGCCATAGGCTTTCAGCGCCTGCATGATTTCCATCAGCTGGCCTGTCAGCGGAACCGGGGAACTGACGGCGTGGGCGGCATTCAGTGCATTGGTCAAATCCTTCATATGTAACTCCATACGGAACCCGGGCTTAAAATTCCTGCCAATCATCATAGGCACCTTTGCATCCATAACCGCAGAGCCTGCCAGGCCTCCACGGATTGCCTGGTATACCAGATTCGGGTCTGTGCCCGCTTTCTTCGCAAAAGCCAGGGCCTCTGCCACCGCGGCAATATTTACGGCAACCACAATCTGATTTGCCAGCTTTGCCACATTGCCGGAGCCAAGCTCCCCTACATATACGACAGAACCGGCCATGGCCATCATCAAATCATAATACTTTTCAAACAATTCCTTCTTTCCGCCCACCATAACGGACAAGGTTCCGTCAATAGCCTTTGGTTCTCCTCCGGATACCGGCGCATCCAGCATCTCAATGCCCTTTTTAGACAACTCTGCTCCGATGGCCTTGCTTTCCGTCGGGTCAATGGAGCTCATATCAATCAGTACGGTTCCCTCTTTCGCTCCTTCCGCCACACCGTCAGGCCCCAGCACCGCCGCTCTTACCTGCGGAGAATTCTGGACCATGGTAATCACCGCGCCGCATTTTGCTGCCAGTTCTTTTCCGTTTGACGCAGTTTCTGCTCCCAATGACGCCAAATCTGCCATAGACTCCTTATGGCGGTCGCAGACTACCAGCTCATAGCCGGCCTTTAACAGGTTCTTTGCCATAGGTTTTCCCATAATCCCCAATCCGATAAATCCAACCTTCATTCTATTTTCTCTCCTTTTTAAAAGCCGTTGTTCGGCCGTATTTTTGCGATAAATCTTTCTCCATGGCTTTCTCACCCTTTCGCCTCTGCCTCCGCACAGTGCAGCAGCGCCTTCAAATATCCCAGGGAATACGCGGCAGAGGAATTGGTTCCTCCGCAGGATTTCACATATTCCGGCACATGGTCTACGGTCATCAGTCCGTCGTAGCCGCAGGATACAAACTGTTTCATCACCTGATACATATCCATATATCCGTCCTCAATCAGCGTTTCTTCAAAACATGGCACACAGCCGCTTACATTGCGGAAATGAACCGTAAGGACTTTCTTGTTCTCCACAAAATACCGAATGTCCTCCAGCACATTTCCAAAGTCCGCCCCGCCCTCCAGCCAGCATCCCACACAGAATTTCATACCCAGGCAGGGGCTTTCCCTCGCCATGGCAAAGGCCTTCTTGTAATCTTCAGCAGAAGTAATCAGATTGGAAATCCCCCTTAACGCCGGAACCGGCGGGTCGTTGGGGTGAAGGGCAATCTTCATGCCGATTTCTTCACAGACCGGTATGGTTTTCTCCAAAAAATATCGGAAGTTCTCCCACAGCTCTTCCTTACCGTAAAAACGCTGATGGCTGTATGGCAGAGTCTTTAACTGCTCCACATCCACCAGCCTGGCCGTTGCCCCTCTTGTGTATTCCCCTATCCCGTACTTTGTAGACAGCACTCCGTTAGGCTCCCAGGTCATATAGGTAATGTGAATTCCGGCCTTGGCCAGAATCCGGCTGAAATCATTAAACTTCTCAATCCCCTCATCCCGTCCCGGCAGTCCCAGATGAATAGCCGGATTTTTATAAATAGTTCTGTTGCCGCCATCTGTGGGAATCAGCCCCATTTTTCTGACCCGTTCCGTAAAGCTCATAACCGAGTCGTAATCCGTATGTTCATCACGAAACATAATATATACATATCGGATTCCCATCTGTGTCAAAAACCGTAACTGTTCGTCCGTATAATCGGAAAATACCTGCTGCTGAATACGTATCCGTGATTCTTTCTTCATAATCGCTCTTCCTTCTCCTTATTGCTCTGCCTGCCTTCCTGTGCTACAATGATTCGTAACAAATTTGCGTCTCCTTTCTATAAAAATCATAACACTGGAAACGGCGATGCACAAATATTTAATACGGATGATTTTCATCACATTATCTTATGGATAAACATTAAAAATTCTTATTTACAGGAACGGGAATCTTTTTACACAGGAAGAACAGTATTTTATTGACTTGGCAGTGCAGTACTCTTAAAAAGCCTCTGAAAAATATATAAAATAAAACGCCTTGTTATTTTATCATAATTGCGTTAAACTATCAGAAAGAGGAGAATACTTATGAGCTATCGTGATGAATGGCTTCTTTTAGAAGCCGAGGATGATATAGATGAGATTGAACACAGACAGCCCACAGAAGAATTTCTGTTTTATCAGGCTGTCACCAACGGAGATGTGGAAGCAGTCAGAAACAATTGTCAGCAGGAGCGTTTTCTGGACAGCGACGGAGTGGGTGTGCTGTCCCGGAACCCGGTGACAAATTTAAAATATCATCTGGTTATCACAACAGCCATGATTACCCGTATGTGTAAGCAAAAAGGCATGGAGTTAGAGCAGGCCTTTCGGATGAGCGATTTTTATATCCAAAAACTGGATGATATCCACACCATAGAAGGGGTGCGGAATCTTCATGATGCAATGGTTTTGGATTACACGGAAAAGATGCGCAGAATCCGCCGGAATGATACCAATTCCAGACATATCAATATCTGTAAAGAGTACATTTATTCCCACATCAAAGAGCGCATCACCATCGAAGACCTGGCAGACGAACTTGGGGTGTCCGCCAGCTATCTTTCCCGCCTGTTTAAAAAGGAAACCGGCGACTCCGTCAGCGCCTATATACGCAGCCAAAAGATTGAAATGGCCAAAAATCTGTTGCAATACAGTGACTACTCTATGATAGACATCGCAAACCGTCTGTCATTCTCATCCCAAAGCCATTTCATCCAGCAGTTCCGCGATGCCACAGGCATGACTCCCAAAAAGTACCGCGATTTAAACCATGCCATCCAGTGGGATATTGAGTCCGAATCCTAAGAGGCGCAGCCCCCATGACTGCGCCCCTGACTTTCACAGAATCATTCGTATCTCATTCTCCTCCTCAAGAAGGCCTTCCGGAATGTAATTGCCCTCCAATTCCCTGCCGTTGAGCCAAAGCTTCTCGCCTCCTGATTCCTTCCGGTTAGGATTATCAATACAAATATGCATATGTTTCCCCCGAAACTCTTTCTGAATCTCCAGATGCTCCCAGCTCTTCGGAATGGAGGGAGCAATTTTTATCCCGTCCAAATCAGGCCGGATTCCCAGAATGCCTTCCACACATCCCACCATCATAGTTGAGGCGGTGCCGGTCAGCCAGTGGACATGAGAGCGCCCCGGATGCCTGCTGTCTCTTCCCTCCGTAAACTGGCCGTAGCAGTAAGGTTCCAGACGCCGGATTTCCCCACGGCTGTTTTGTGCGGACGGCGCATTTTCCATAAAATACGTAAATGCCCGCTCCCCATGTCCGCGCAGAGCCTCCGCCAGAATCAGCCACCCCTGAGATTGAGAAAAAATCCCGGAATTTTCTTTTGTACCCTGGTTATAGATAACTGCCAGTGCGCCGTCAAACCCATGGGCATGGTAAGGCGGATTCATCAAGAGGGCGCCGTATTCCGTGTTCAGCTGTTCATAGACATTTAACAGTGCGGCATCCGCCTGTTTCTCAGAGGCAGCTTTGCTGATAACCGCCCAGCTCTGGGGATTCAGCCACAGATTGGCTTCCCTGTCCGCCGCCGCCCCAATACGCTCTCCCCTTTCCGTGTATCCCCGGATGAACCGGTCATTATCCCAGCAGAATGTCTGAATAAGCTCTTCTGTCTCTTTCTGCTTCTTATCCAGATATTCTCCATAAGAACTATCCTTTTTCTCTCTGGCAAACTTTTTTAATATGGTTAATGCATAATAAAACTGCATGGCCACAAACGCAGATTCCCCCTGGGCTCCCAGGCGCAGGCAGTCATTCCAGTCCGCATAAAGGCCTGCCGGCATGCCATGAGGACCAAGATGCATGCATGAAAACTCAACCGCCCGTTTCAAATGTTCATAGACGCTTCCCTCTTCCTTATCCGCATATGGAATCACCTCATCAAGAAACCCCTTATTTCCCGTCTCCGCAATATATTTATATACGGTGGGGAAAAGCCACAGCGCGTCGTCCGCACGATATGCCGGATGTCCGGTCTCCCGGCGGTAGGACTCGTCATCCGGGGTATCCTCCCCTCCCGGGCGATGGGTAAACTTTACAAGAGGCAGGCCTCCGCCGTTGCTTGCCTGAGCGGAAAGCATAAACCGGATTTTTTCCGCTGCCATTTCCGGCGCAAGATGAATGATTCCCTGAATATCCTGTACGGTGTCACGGTAGCCATAGCCGTTCCGAAGCCCGCAGTAGATAAAAGAGGCGGCGCGGGACCAGATAAACGTCATGAAACAGTTATAGGCATTCCATGTATTCATCATGGTATCAAATTCTTTGCTTGGCGTCTTTACCTGGAAAGGCTTAAGCCTCTTATTCCATTCTTCCTTTAACTCCTTTACCTCCTGCTCTGCTTTCTCACAGGAAGTATGATAATCCTTTAAAATCTCTGCCGATTCCTGGCGGCCGGCCTGGCCAAGGAGGAACACAACCGTCTTTGTTTCCCCCGGTTTTAGACTG
>CAYWRB010000145.1:0-7039 GCA_964460025.1 uncultured Hungatella sp. | reverse complement strand
TGCAGTGAGCAGAGAAAAGGCCGGAATGGTATGAAAAATGGCGGGAGTGGTCTTTATGAAGGTCCGGATACACCGGGAATTTTGCACATGATAATGGGGGCTGACGGAAAAAAGGGGCCGGTGCTTTCCTGTGAATCCAGAACCGTAGGAAATTTTCTTACGGGAACACAGCCAAGGATGGGGTATTTGACTATGGACGGACAGGAGGTATTTAAATTTGCCGTTAAGAAAATACCTGAGGTTATAGAGCAGTTATTGAAAGAAAGCAGTGTGACGCCGGATGAAGTGAAATATGTTATTTTACATCAGGCAAATTATCGGATATCCGAATCCATTGCAAAACGGCTGGGAATTTCTATGGAAAAGGTGCCTGTGAACATAGAGAGATATGGAAATACCTCGGCCGGGTCCATACCCATTCTTCTGGATGAACTGAACAAGGAGGGAAGGATGAAGGAAGGAGATTTGCTGGTGCTGGCCGGGTTTGGCGCAGGATTAACATGGGGAGCCGTATTAATCCGGTGGTAACAACGGTGGAAAATTATTTTTTTTAGGCAGTTATTTTGAAAATCAAAATAAATTATTTATGAAAAGGGGAAAAGAAAATGTTAGAGAGAATGAAAGAAATTATTGCGGAGCAGTTAAGTGTGGAGGTGGACAGCATTACGGAGGATTCCAAGTTTAAGGAGGACTTAAATGCGGACTCTCTGGATTTGTTTGAATTGGTAATGGCTTTGGAGGATGAGTACTCCGTGGAGATTCCGGCAGAGGATTTGGAGAAGCTGACCAGTGTAGGTGAGGTAATGAATTATTTGAAGGAAAAAGGCGTGGAGTAATAAAACGTGTCAGGCAGCGGACCTTATGGTGGAAGGCAGTACTATAATAACAGAAATTTGGAGGCAGTTATGAAGACAAGAGTAACGGAACTTTTAGGAATCTCGTTCCCTGTTATTCAGGGGGGCATGGCCTGGGTGGCGGAGCATCATCTGGCGGCAGCAGTGTCAGAGGCCGGAGGGTTAGGACTGATTGGCGGAGCCAATGCGCCGGGAGAGGTGGTCAGACAGGAAATCAGAGAAGCCAAAAAGCTGACGGATAAACCATTTGGAGTCAATGTCATGCTGATGAGCCCTCACGCAGAGGATGTAGCCAAAGTCGTGGTAGAAGAGGGAATCCAGGTGGTGACTACCGGCGCCGGCAATCCGGAAAAATATATGGAAATGTGGAAATCCGCAGGGATTAAAGTGATTCCGGTGGTGGCTTCCGTGGCCCTGGCCAGGAGAATGGAGAAATACGGGGCCGATGCAGTGGTGGCAGAAGGGTATGAATCCGGAGGCCACATCGGAGAGCAGACGACCATGACACTGGTTCCCCAGGTTGCGGATGCGGTGTCAATTCCGGTGATTGCAGCCGGAGGAATCGGAGACGGAAGAGGGATTGCGGCTTCTTTTATGCTGGGAGCAGAGGCGGTTCAGATAGGAACCCGGTTTGTGGTATCAAAGGAAGCGGTTGTACATGAGAATTATAAGCAGAGAATCATTAAGGCCAAGGATATTGATAAGGCAGTGACAGGAAGAAGCCATGGGCATCCGGTGCGCTGTCTGAGAAATAAGATGACCAGAGAGTATGTAAAGCTGGAGCAGGAAGGAAAGAGCTTTGAAGAATTGGAGTATCTGACTTTGGGGGCTTTGCGCAAGGCAGTTCAGGAAGGCGATGTGGACCTTGGAACTGTGATGGCAGGACAGATTGCCGGAATGATTTCCAGGGAGCAGAGCTGTAAGGAGATTATTGACGAGATGATGGCTCAGGCTTCCAAATTAATGGGATGGAATTAAAGGATTGTCAAAAGGATTTTAGTGGAAGAGGGATATTGTGATGAGTGTTGCGTTCATTTTTCCGGGGCAGGGAGCCCAGGTTACGGGAATGGGAAAAGATTTTTATGAGCAGACAGAGACAGGCAGGAAAGTGTTTGACAAGGCATCGGAGCTTTTGGGATTTTCCATGCCGAAGCTGTGCTTTGAGCCCAATGACAGGCTGGACCTTACGGAATATACGCAGGCGGCCATGGTAACGGCCAGTATTGCCATGATGAAGGTGTTGATGGAAGAGAATGAGATTCGTCCCTGCGTGGCGGCAGGCTTAAGTCTGGGCGAGTATTGCGCGCTGGCAGCAGCAGGCGCCTTATCGGAGGAGGACGCTATCACGGCAGTAAGGAAAAGAGGAATTCTGATGCAGCAGGCGGTTCCGCCAGGAATCGGCGGGATGTCTGCGGTTCTTGGCATGGGAGCCGAAGAAATCGAAGGGGTTCTGGAAGAAATGGAAGACGTGGACATTGCCAATTATAACTGTCCGGGACAGATTGTGATTTCAGGAAAAAAAGAGGCGGTGGCATTGGCAGGAGAAAGACTGAAAAGTGCAGGCGCAAAGAGAGTCATACCTCTTAATGTCAGCGGGCCTTTCCATTCACGGATGCTTGCCGAGGCAGGGAGAAAGCTGGGGAAGGAACTGGAACAGGTGGAGATTCATCCCCTTAGGATTCCATATGTGGCCAATGTGACGGCAGAGTATGTGAGGGATGAGAGGGAGATTAAGGGGCTTTTGGAAAAGCAGGTTTCCTATTCGGTCCGGTGGCAGCAGAGTGTGGAGGCCATGGTTGCGGCAGGTGTGGATACGTTTGTGGAGATTGGGCCTGGGAAGACCTTAAGCGGTTTTATGAAGAAAATCAACCGGGATGTGAAAACGGTGAATATAGAGAAGTTGGAAGATTTGAGGAAGCTGGAAAAGAGGTAAATCGTATGTTGACAGATAAGGTTGCGGTTGTGACTGGGGCCGGCAGGGGAATTGGGAAGGAAATCGCAAAGGTTCTGGCATCAAGGGGAGCCAGGGTAATTGTGAACTTTTGCGGTTCTGCAGAAAAGGCGGAGGAAACCGTAAGAGAAATAGAGGCGGCCGGAGGCAGCGGCGAGGCGGTGCAGTGTGATGTCTCGGACTTTGAGAAGACAGCAGGCATGATGGAGTATGTAGTGAAAAAGTACGGCAGGATAGACATTCTGGTGAATAACGCAGGGATTACCAGGGACGGACTGTTGATGAAGATGTCAGAGGAAGATTTTGATGCGGTGACGGATACCAACTTAAAGGGAGCATTTCACTGTATCCGGCATGTGGCGCGGCAGATGGTGAAACAGAGAAGCGGAAGGATTATTAATATTTCTTCTGTTTCAGGGGTGCTGGGAAATGCAGGGCAGGTGAATTATTCCGCATCCAAGGCAGGACTGATTGGCATGACGAAAGCAGCGGCCAGAGAACTGGCAAGCCGGGGAATTACGGTGAATGCCATTGCCCCGGGATTTATAAAGACGGATATGACGGATAAGCTTTCTGATACGGTGAAGGAAGGAGTTACGGCGCAGATTCCTTTAAAGGCTTTCGGGGAGCCAAAGGATGTGGCCTATGCGGCGGCATTTCTGGCCTCAGAGGAGGCCGGATACATTACGGGCCAGGTGCTGTGTGTGGACGGCGGCATGGCCATGTAGGATGCCAAAACCAAAGTATTGTCCGGCTGGTGTGGGCAGAGAACTACCTTTAAAGGTTGAGAAAGGAAAAGACAGATATGAAAAACAGAGTGGTTGTCACCGGGATGGGAGCTGTCACTCCTATCGGAAATGATGTGGAGTCGTTCTGGAATGGTTTAAAAGAAAAGAAGGTTGGCATCGGGCAGATTACCTGTTTTGATACCACAGACTATAAGGTGAAGCTGGCGGCAGAGGTGAAGAATTTTGATGCCAGGGATTACATGGATGTAAAGACTTCCAAGCGGATGGAGCGTTTCTCACAGTTTGCCGTTGCCGCGGCAAAAGAAGCCCTTGAGGACGCGGGAATCTCCATGGAGAAGGAAGACCCTTACAGAGTGGGGGTCTGTGTAGGCTCCGGCATTGGAAGCCTCCAGGCTATGGAAAGAGAGCACAAAAGACTTTTAGAAAAAGGGCCGGGACGGATTAACCCTCTTCTGGTTCCTATGATGATTGGAAATATGGCGGCAGGAAATGTGGCCATTCAGTTTGGATTAAAGGGAAAATGTTTTAATGTGGTGACAGCCTGTGCCACAGGCACCCATTCCATCGGAGAGGCATTTCGCTCCATTCAGTACGGGGAGGCGGATGTGATGGTGGCAGGAGGAACGGAGGCCAGTATCACTCCTCTGGGTATGGCCGGATTTACTGCCTTGACTGCCCTCAGCACTTCGGACAATCCGGCCAGGGCATCCATTCCCTTTGACAAAGAGAGAAACGGTTTTGTGATGGGAGAGGGTTCCGGGATTGTGGTTCTGGAATCTTTGGAGCATGCACAGGCCAGAGGCGCCAGAATCTACGGGGAGCTGGCAGGATACGGGGCTACCTGTGATGCATTTCATATAACCTCTCCGGCAGAGGACGGAAGCGGCGCGGCTATGGCTATGGAGATGGCGATGAAGGACGGCGGCGTTAAACCGGAGGATATCGATTACATCAATGCCCACGGAACCGGTACCCACCACAATGACCTGTTTGAGACCAAGGCCATTAAGTCAGCCATGGGAGATTATGCGTATAAGGTGCATATCAATTCCACGAAATCTATGGTGGGACATTTGCTGGGAGCCGCCGGGGGAGTGGAATTTATCACCTGTGTGAAATCCATGGAACAGGGATTCATCCATGCTACGGCGGGACTGGAAATAGATGATGAAGAATGTGATTTAAATTATACAAAGGGAGAGGGAGTAAGGGCGGATATAAGATATGCTCTTACAAACTCCCTGGGATTCGGCGGCCACAATGCAAGCCTTCTGATAAAAAGATTTTAATCGGTAGAATAAGGAGATAACCATATGGAAGTTCAGGAAATGATTTCCCTTATAAAAGCAGTTTCTGATTATGGAATGACAGAACTGAAACTGGACAACGGAACCATAAAGCTGTCCTTAAAAAAGGAATGCGCTCAAAATGCGGTGAAGATTTCGGCAGAGAAGCCCAATGGGACTTTAGCGGAGTCTGGGGCAATGGATACACGGGTACCGGCAGGGGAGGATACCTTTTCCTCTGACCAGGTAGTGGTGTCTCCCCTGGTGGGTACCTTCTATAGTTCTCCGTCTCCTGAGGCAGAAAGCTTTGTCAAGGCAGGCGATACTGTGAAGAAGGGCCAGGTTCTGGGAATCATTGAGGCTATGAAACTGATGAATGAGATTGAAAGCGATTATGACGGAGTGGTGGAAGCGGTTCTTGTGAAAAATGAGGATGTGGTAGAGTACGGACAGCCGCTTTTTAGGATTCGCTAAGATAGTGGATAAGGAGAAAGATAACATATGCTTGGAATTCAGGAGATTCAGAAAATTATCCCTCACAGACATCCCTTCCTTTTGATTGACTGTATAGAAGAGCTGGAACCGGGAAAGAGGGCTGTGGGATATAAATGCATCACTTACGACGAGCCTCAGTTTCGGGGGCATTTTCCCCAGGAGCCGGTGATGCCTGGGGTTTTGATGATTGAGGCTCTGGCCCAGGTTGGTGCGGTGGCCATCTTAAGTGTGGAGGAAAATAAAGGGAAGACCGCATATTTTGGCGGTATTGACAGGGCGAAGTTTAAGAAAAAGGTGGTACCGGGAGATAAGCTTCGGCTGGAATGTGAGATTATCAAGCAAAAGGGTCCTGTGGGAGTGGGAAAAGCCACGGCCACTGTGGACGGTAAGATTGCAGTGACAGCAGAGCTGACATTTATGATTGGATAGGGGATGGAGCCATGTTTCGGAAAATATTGATTGCCAACCGGGGAGAAATCGCAGTGCGTATTATCAGGGCATGCAGGGAGATGGGGATTCAGTCTGTGGCCGTATATTCGGAAGCAGACAGAGACAGCCTTCACACCCTTTTGGCGGATGAGGCCATCTGTATCGGTCCTGCTCCGTCGGAGAAAAGCTATCTGAATATGGAGCAGATTCTGGCGGCTACGGCAGCCATGAAGGCGGAGGCTATTCACCCGGGATTCGGATTCCTCTCCGAGAACGCGAAATTCGCCCAGCTGTGCGAAAAATGCAACATTGCGTTTATCGGCCCTTCGGCAGAGGTTATCCACAGGATGGGCAACAAGTCGGAGGCCAGAAGGACCATGATAGAGGCAGGAATTCCTGTGGTTCCGGGAGGAAAGGAGCCGGTGCACACGGTGGAGGAGGCCAGAGAGATGGCACAGTCTATCGGATATCCGGTGATGATTAAGGCTTCCTTGGGAGGCGGCGGGAAGGGAATGCGGATTTCCTATGGGGAATCGGATTTTGACGCTAATTTTCAGAATGCCCAAATGGAATCAATCAAGGGATTTTCCGATGACACCATGTATCTGGAAAAGTATGTGGAAAGGCCCCGTCACATTGAGTTTCAGATTCTTGCGGACAAATACGGCCATGTGGTTCATCTGGGGGAGCGGGACTGTTCCATTCAGCGGAGACATCAGAAGGTGCTGGAGGAGGCGCCTTCCATCGCCATTTCCCCTGAGCTTCGCAGGCAGATGGGAGAGACGGCTGTCCGCGCAGCCAAAGCAGCAGGCTATGAAAATGCAGGAACCATAGAGTTTCTGCTGGACAAAGACAAACATTTTTACTTTATGGAAATGAATACAAGAATTCAGGTGGAGCATCCGGTGACGGAGATGGTCACAGGCCTGGATTTGATAAAAGAGCAGATTCGGATTGCGGCAGGGGAGCCTCTTGGTATAACACAGGATGATGTAAGGCTTTCCGGCCATGCTATCGAGTGCAGGATTAATGCGGAAAATCCGGCGAAAAATTTTATGCCATGTCCCGGAAGGATTACCAATGTCCATGTGCCGGGAGGGAACGGGGTGCGGATTGACAGCCACATATACGGAGATTATCAGATTCCGCCTAACTATGACTCCATGCTTTTAAAGCTGATTGTTCATGGAAGCGACAGGGAGTCAGCGGTGGCAAAAATGCGCAGCGCATTGGGAGAATTGGTGATTGAGGGAATTGAGACGAATCTGGATTTTC
>CAYWRB010000144.1:4053-7061 GCA_964460025.1 uncultured Hungatella sp. | reverse complement strand
ATCCGTGGTTTGAGGTTACTACCGTTGCGGCAAGCGAAAGGTCTGCAGGAAAGACCTATGAAGAGGCTGTAGGCGGCAGATGGAAGATGACCACGCCGATGCCGGAGGGGGTAAAGAAGTTGATTGTGGCCAATGTAGGAGAAGTCGAGAAGGTGGCGGCAACCGTTGATTTTGTGTTCAGCGCCGTGGATATGACCAAGGAAGAGATCAAGGCCATCGAGGAAGCTTATGCCAAGACGGAGACCCCTGTGGTTTCCAACAACAGCGCCCACAGATGGACGCCGGATGTGCCTATGGTGGTGCCGGAGGTAAATCCGGAGCATTTTGAGGTGATTGAATCCCAGAAGAAACGTCTGGGAACCAAGAGAGGATTTATTGCCGTAAAGCCAAATTGCTCGATTCAAAGCTACGCTCCGGTTCTGACGGCATGGAAGGAATTTGAACCTTACGAGGTGGTTGCCACCACATACCAGGCGATTTCCGGCGCAGGCAAGACCTTTAAGGATTGGCCGGAGATGGTTGAGAATATTATTCCCTATATCGGCGGAGAGGAAGAGAAGAGCGAGCAGGAACCCTTAAGGCTTTGGGGAAAAGTAGAGAACGGCGTCATCGTGAAAGCGAAAGAGCCGGTAATCACCTGTCAGTGCATCCGTGTTCCGGTTTTGGACGGACATACGGCGGCAGTGTTTGTAAAGTTCAGAAAGAAACCTACCAAGGAACAGCTGATTGAGAAACTGGTGAGTTTTAAGGGACTTCCTCAGGAACTGAAGCTGCCAAGCGCTCCAAAGCAGTTTATCAGGTATCTGGAGGAGGATAACCGTCCTCAGGTAGCGTTGGATGTAAACTATGAACAGGGCATGGGAATCTCCGTAGGACGGCTTCGTCAGGATACGGTGTATGATTACAAGTTTGTAGGGCTGTCCCACAATACGGTTCGGGGAGCCGCAGGGGGAGCCATTCTCTGTGCGGAGCTTTTGACGGCCAAGGGATATATGGAGAACAACAAATAAATTTTATGATAACAGGAGAATTTAGGAGGAGAAGGTTATGGGCTATACAAAAACAGAGTTCGGAACATTGGAAGACGGAAGAAAAGTTTACCGCTATACTCTCACCAATGAACAGGGAGCATCGGCATCCTTTACGGATTTGGGCGGTATCTGGCTGACCATGATGGTGCCGGACAGAGACGGCAAGATGGCCGACGTAGTTCTGGGTTATGACACGGTGGAGGGCATCTTAAAAGGAGTGGGCCATCCGGGAGAACCGGTGGGCCGCAATGCCAACCGGATCGGAGGGGCCAGATTTACGCTTAACGGCGTGACCTATGAGCTGGAGAAGAACAGCGGCGGCAAGCATAATCTTCACAGCGGCCCGGACTATTACCGCAACCGTGTGTGGGATGTTCAGGTGGAGGAAGATGAGATGGGAACCAGGATTTCCTTTTCCCTGTTCAGCCCGGATGAGGACCAGGGGTATCCGGGAAATGCGGACATCACCGTATCCTACACCTTGACGCCAGATAACAGTTTAAAGCTGGATTATCATATGGTAAGCGATGAGGATACGGTTGCCAATTTTACCAATCATGCGTATTTTAATCTGGCAGGACATGATTCCGGCTGTGCCATGAATCAGAAGGTTTGGATTGATGCCGATGGATTTACGGTTACGGACCCAGACTCCATTCCTACGGGAGAGATTGCGCCGGTGAAGGGAACCCCCATGGACTTTACGGTGTTAAAACCCATTGCCAGAGATATCGAGGCGGATTTTGAACAGCTTATATGGGCCGGCGGTTTTGACCATAACTGGGCACTGAATCATCCTTTGGGAGAGCTTTCCCTGTGCGCCAAGGCGGAAGATGAGGCCAGCGGACGGGTGATGGAAGTGTATACGGATCTGCCGGGAGTGCAGTTCTATACGGCCAATTCCATGGAGACGGATCTGGGCAAGGGGAAAACCTCCTATCACAAGAGGGACGGCTACTGCTTTGAGACCCAGTATTTCCCGGATGCCGTAAATAAACCGGAATTCGCTTCGCCTATTCTTAAAGCGGGTCAGGAGTATAAGACAACGACTATTTACAAATTCAGCGTGGATTAATACATGACAAAATCGTTATATATTGCAGAAAAGCCCAGCGTAGCCCAGGAATTCGCAGGCGCACTGAAAAAAAACTGGGTGAGAAAGGACGGGTACCAGGAGGCGGACGACGCCATTGTCACATGGTGTGTAGGTCATTTGGTAACCATGAGTTATCCGGAAAGCTATGATCCGAAATTCAAACGGTGGAGTCTTGATACGCTGCCTTTTCTGCCTAAGGAATTTAAATATCAGGTGATTGACAATGTCTCCAAACAGTTTCAGATCGTCAGCGGTCTGCTGAACCGTAAAGATGTGGAGGTTATCTATATATGCACCGACTCAGGGCGGGAGGGAGAATACATTTACCGCCTGGTGGACCAGATGGCCGGTGTCAGCGGGAAAGTCAGGAAGCGGGTCTGGATCGACTCACAGACAGAGGAGGAGATTCTTCGAGGAATCCGTGAGGCAAAAGACTGGAGCGAATATGACAATCTGTCCGCTTCCGCCTACCTGAGGGCAAAAGAAGACTATCTGATGGGAATCAATTTTTCCCGCCTGCTTACTCTGAAGTATGGGAACACGGTATCCAATTATCTGAAGAAGGATCGAACCGTAGTCTCCGTAGGAAGAGTTATGACCTGTGTGCTGGGCATGGTGGTCCGCAGGGAGAGAGAGATCAGGGAGTTTGTCAAGACGCCTTTTTATCGAGTCATGGGCACCTTTGAATCCCAGGGAATGACCTTTGACGGGGAGTGGAAGAGTGTGGAAGGCTCCAGGTATTTCCAAACCCCTTTCTTGTATAAGGATAATGGCTTTAAAGAGAAGGAAAAGGCGGAGGAACTGATTCGGTTCCTGTCAGAGAATCCGCCCCTTAAGGCTTTGGCGGTTTCGGTGGAGAGAAAGAAAGAGACCAAGAATCC
>CAYWRB010000144.1:0-4043 GCA_964460025.1 uncultured Hungatella sp. | reverse complement strand
GCCTCTTCTCTATAACTTGGCGGAACTGCAGAACGATTGCTCCAAGATGTTTAAGATCAGTCCTGACGAGACCCTTCGGGTGGTTCAGGAGTTATATGAAAAAAAACTGGTTACCTATCCCAGAACAGATGCCAGGGTTCTGTCCACGGCAGTGGCTAAAGAGATTGATAAGAACATTAACGGCCTGAAACAGTTTGAGTCGTTTCGTGCATTGGCTGTCGAAGTGCTTCAGATGGGAAGCTATAAGACCATAGGGAAGACACGGTATGTCAATGATAAACAGATTACGGATCACTATGCCATCATTCCTACGGGACAGGGGTTAAGTGCGCTAAAGGGCTTGTCACCGCTGTCGATGAAGGTATATCAGGTTATAGTCAGGAGGTTTCTATGTATTTTTTATCCTGCGGCTGTTTACCAAAAGACGGTTCTGGATTTGGAAAGGCTGAAAGAGCATTTTTTTGTTACGTTTAAAGTACTGGTGGAACAGGGATACTTAAAAGTTTTGGAGGCTTCCGGCAGCAGAAAGAAGACGGAGAACGGCAAGGAGGAAGAGAACCAGGCGGAGGATTCCGAGAGGAATCAGAAGGATCTGGAGAATCCTGAGTTTCTAAAAATGCTTGCTTCCTTAAAAAAGGGAACGGAACTGGATATTACCGGTTTTACCATCAAAGAAGGGGAGACTTCTCCGCCAAAGCGTTATACCTCCGGTTCCATGATTCTTGCCATGGAGAATGCAGGGCAGCTGATTGAAGATGAGGAACTGCGGGCGCAGATAAAGGGAAGCGGTATTGGAACCAGTGCAACCAGAGCGGAAATTCTTAAAAAGTTAGTGAATATTCAGTATTTAGCATTAAATAAAAAGACTCAAGTGATCACGCCTTCGCTTTTAGGCGAGTTGATTTTTGAAGTAGTGAATGCTTCTATGAAACAATTGCTCAACCCGGACTTGACGGCAAGCTGGGAGAAAGGCCTTACCTATGTGGCAGAGGGAAGCATCACTTCGGAGGAGTACATGGCTAAATTAGAGAACTTTGTGGCCGGAAGAACATATAATGTGTTAAGACTGAATAATCAGTATCAATTGAGAGATAAGTTCGATATGGCAGCGGCTTTGTACAGGACGCTCTAGAAGAGGCTCCGCTACCTCATAAGGCCTGACACGATTAATTGAAAAGGAGACAATTCTATGAAGAAAGAACAGATGACTATAAAAGAGCTGTATGATACCAGCAAATCAATAGCAGGGGCTATGATGGAGCGTTTCACATATCCGTGGGAGGTGCTGCCCCACATTGGGGAGATCATAGCAGCCCTTTCCGCGACTCTTCCGAAGGATGAGTATAATTGTATCGGAGGAAATATCTGGATCCATAAATCTGTCCCCATACCGCCGATCTCTACGGTAAAAGGACCAGCCATCATCGGACCTGATGTGGAAGTCCGTCCCGGCGCCTTTATCAGAGGCAATGTGATTGTGGGAGAGGGGGCCGTAGTGGGCAATTCCACAGAGCTTAAGAACGTGATTCTATTTAACTGCGTTCAGGTGCCCCATTATAATTATGTAGGCGATTCTATTTTAGGCTATAAATCTCATATGGGCGCCAGCTCCTTGACTTCCAATGTGAAATCTGACAAGACGCTGGTAAAGGTACATGGAGAAGACGGGGATATTGAGACCGGACTGAAAAAATTCGGCGCCATGCTGGGAGACTTTGTGGAAGTGGGATGCGGCTCCGTGCTGAATCCGGGAACCATCGTAGGCTCCCACTCCAATATCTATCCTCTTTCCAGCGTAAGAGGCTGTGTGGAGCGGAATTCCATCTATAAAAGAGAGGGAGAGATCGTCTTAAAGAGGGAAAACATATAGGGAATCCCAAACTGCGACGCAATCCGGCAATAAGAGGACACTTTCCAGGTGAAAATCTAGGGGTGTCCTTTTTCTATGGTGAAAGTACCAAAAGGTAGCCCTATGAAAAAACAGAAAAAAGATATAATAAGAACGTGTAAACTGTTGCTTAAGAAAGGGGAAGGGCGGAATGCGGATAGCAGTTTGTGATGATGACAGAAGCTTCTGTTATGGGATGAAACAGGTTTTGGAACAGTATGAGGAGTTGAGAGGAATCTGTATCGAGGTTGAGATTTTTTTCGATGGCACCCAGCTGTGTAAAAGCCTGAGAGAAGGACGGAAATATGATCTGGTTTTTCTGGATATCCTGATGGAACAGATGGACGGTGTGGAAGCGGGAAAATTTATACGGAAAGGATTGGAGGATGATGATACTAAAATTATTTACGTTTCCACAAATAGGGGGCATACGGATGAGCTGTTTCAGAATCAGCCGGTCAACTTTTTAAAGAAACCCATTAAAACTCAGAGGATTTTTGAAAATCTGGATGGCATCCGGAGAAATGATAAGAAACGACAGAGCCAATTTCTGTACAAACAAGGAAAATTATTTCATGAAGTCCCTTATTCGGAGATTATCTACTATCAAAGCTCGGGAAGAAAAATTCAAATCCATACTCCTAAACAGATATATGAATTTAATGGAAAGCTGTCACAGATCATGAAGGAGGGGCTCCCCTCTAATTTTATATGTATTCATAAATCTTATATTATAAATCGGGATTATATTTTAGGTAAAATGTATGACAAAGTATATCTAAAGGGGGAAGAAGAGTGGCTTCCCATCAGCCAGATATACAGGAAAGAGGTAAGGAAAATTTTAAAAGAGGTATTTTCATAGATTTTCGACGAATTATGACAGAAAGGCAGATGAATTTTGCCTATGACGGTTGAATCTGTCAACTTTATGTTAATATTTTTACAGCAGCCTTGATTCTGAATTGCTGCAGGATTCTGACCTGTTTCTGCATGACCGGCTGTATGGGAATTATGGAAGTTGAGATGCTGCAGATGTATCTGGGGAACGATCCGCAGCGTCCCATCTTTTTTCTTTTATAGGGTTTATGCCTCCGACAAGGGGAAATCTTTTTAGGAAGCGCTTCCGTGAATGATAATGCTGATCCGCTTGTAGATCAGGGTGGTTATGAGGGAGACGATAAATCCCTTCACCAGGTTAAAGGGCGCCACGCACACAAAGGCAAAGGTCCATATATTGGAGACAGCCGGATTGATGGCGGCTCCTGCGTCGATGATAGCGTCTAAAGGCATAAACTGGGTATAAAACGGGATCATAACCAGGGCGTTTAAGACGGCTCCCACTACGGCCATGGAGACGGTTCCTGTGACCATGCCTATGAGGGCCCCTTTCTTTGTCTTATTTTTTTTATAGATCCAGCCTGCAGGAAGAATCAGGGAACAGCCGATGCAGATATTGGCAAATTCTCCGACGAATCCTGTGGTGGTAGGTTTTAGGACTAATTTTACCAGAATCTTTACCACCTCAATGATGACGCCGGCCATTGGGCCTATGGAGAAGGTTCCTACCAGGACGGGAATCTCGCTTAGATCCAGGCCGTAGAAGGGGGGAGCGATAAAGGGGATGGGGAATTCAAACAGCATCAGCACTGCGCCTAATGCGCCGAACATTCCCATTAAGACCAGCTGTTTCTGAGTAAACGGTTTTTTCTCTTTCATTTTACATTTCCTCCATGATATCAAGTTCATCTTGAAGGGGAACTGCAGCAGACGTACGTAAAAAAGCCTGAGTACAAAATACTCAGGGCGAATATACATCCATATTATACGGCATGCAGTTTCTTCTCTCATCCAGACTATACTGTCGGTTTTGGAATCTCACCAAATCAGCCACAAATGTGGGTCGCGGACTTTACCGCCGGTGGGGAATCGCACCCCGCCCCGAAGAACTTATTTATTTACAGAGGGTATTATAATACGTTATGAGGGAAAATGCAAGAAGTATTTTGAGTGGTGAAGTAATGTCATTTGGTGTCATTTGGTTAAGAATTTCTTGTTTAGTGAATTGTGTAAGGTCCGCCCGGAGAGGGAGTGATATTGTTCTCTCCTGGGCACGCTCGCGCTACGTGAAGGTCTACGCTCCGCTTCGGTCGTTGCT
>CAYWRB010000143.1:0-7125 GCA_964460025.1 uncultured Hungatella sp. | reverse complement strand
GGGCGGACCTTTCACGAAAAAATCCGGGTTTACATTTGGAGGGAGAGTTGATATAATAGGGAGACTTAAAAGAAAAGAAGGATATCAGCGTTAGTTTGTGAGCAAGGGATACCCCCTGGTTTATAAATTAGCGCTTTATGTGCTGTGTGCTGAATAAAGGAGGGGACTGCGTATGTATATTATAGTAGGTTTGGGGAATCCGGGGGAGAAGTATGAGCATACCCGGCATAATGTGGGATTTGAGGTGATTGACATTCTAGCAGACCGGATAGGGATTCATGTGGAAGAGAAAAAGCATAAGGGGCTGTGTGGGAGAGGCGTGCTGGAGGGGCAGAAGGTGGTGCTTGTGAAGCCTCAGACCTTTATGAATCTCAGCGGAGAGTGCGTCAGGGCCGTGGCGGATTTTTATAAAGTGGCGGAGGATGAAATCATTGTGGTGTATGATGATATCAGCCTGGAGCCGGGACGCTTAAGGGTCAGGAGTAAAGGCAGCGCCGGCGGGCATAATGGTATTAAGAATATCATTGCCCATCTGGGAACCCAGGAATTCCCCAGGGTAAAGGTAGGGATTGGAGAGAAGCCTAAGGGAATGGATTTGGCGGACTATGTGCTCAGCCATTTTGGCAAAGAGGAATGGGAGCGGATGGAGGAAGCGTTTCAAGATGCGGCTGACGCGGTGGCAGTGATGATAAGCCGGGGAACGGACGCGGCTATGAATCAGTTTAATGGAGAGAAAAAGGAAGGTGTAAAGGGGAAGGATGAGTAAGGCGTTTGTGAATCCATTGATGGAGCTGGCGGAGTTTGAGGAGCTTAACAGGGATTTGAACCGCGGGAAAGGGCCGGTGCAGGTCAGCGGCTGCGTGGACTCCCAGAAGGTTCATCTGATGCAGGAGGCAGGTGAGACCCTTCCTTGGAAACTGGTGATTACTTACAATGACAACCGGGCAAAGGAAATGTATGAGGACTTCCGGTGCTTTACGGACCGGGTCTGGCTTTATCCGGCCAAAGACCTTCTGTTTTACAATGCGGATATCCATGGAAATCTGATGACAAGGCAGAGGATGCAGGTGCTGCGCCATCTGATTGAGGATGACGGTGGGGTGGTGGTGACCACCTTCGATGGGGTTATGGACCACCTTCTGCCGCTGGCTATGCTGAAAAGCCAGATTCTGCATGTAGAGGCAGGGGAAGTCATTGATATCGAGGATTGGAAGAAAAGGCTGGTGGCCTTGGGGTATGAGAGAATGTCCCAGGTGGATGGCATGGGGCAGTTCTCTATCCGTGGCGGAATTATTGACATTTTTCCGCTGACAGAGGAGCTTCCGGTGCGGATTGAGTTGTGGGATGATGAGGTGGATTCGATTCGCAGTTTTGATTTGGAGAGCCAAAGGTCTGTGGAGCAGCTTTCTCAGGTGATTCTGTATCCGGCTACGGAGATGGTATTTACAGAAGAACAGGTAGAAAAGGGAATGGAGCGGCTTAAAGAGGCGGCTGCCAAATATGAGAAGAGTCTGAGAAAGGACAGCAGAACAGAGGAAGCCTACCGGATTCATTCTATTATAAAGGAACTTAAGGAAAATCTGGAGGAGGGGACAGGGAGTGCCAGACTGGAAAATTATCTGACATTTTTTTGTGATGAGAGTGTGTCATTCAGAGAATATTTTCCCGAAGAGAATACGGCGATTTTTCTGGATGAGCCGGTCCGGCTGCAGGAAAAAGGGGAGACGGTGGAGCTGGAATTCAGGGAGAGCATGATACACCGCCTGGAAAAAGGATATCTTTTACCGGAGCAGACATCCCTTCTGTATTCTACGAAAGAAACCCTGGCCGGTCTTCAGACCCGGCATACGGTGATGGTAACCGGCCTGGCACAGAAACTGACCGGGCTGACCGTTGAGAAACGTTGCGGGATTCAGGCGAAAAGCGTTAACTCTTATCAGAACAGTTTTGAAATGCTCATCAAGGATTTAAAACGGTGGAAGAAGGAAAAATACAGGGTGGTGCTTCTGTCCGGCTCTTACACCAGGGCATCCCGGCTGGCCGGGGATTTGAGGGAGTATGAGTTAAACGCCTTTTACACGGAGGAGAAAGAAAAAGAGGTTTTGCCGGGAGAGATTCTGGTGACCTACGGGAATCTTCACAGAGGTTTTGAGTATCCTCAGATAAAGTTTGTGGTTATCACCGAGGGGGATATGTTCGGCCTGAAAAAGGCAAAGAGGAAACGGAAGAAAACTGCTTATGAGGGGAAGAAAATTCAAAGCTTTTCCGAGCTGGCAGTGGGAGACTTTGTGGTTCATGAGGACCACGGACTTGGAATCTACCGGGGAATCGAGAAAATCGAGAGGGATAAAGTAGTGAAGGACTACTTAAAGATTGAGTATGCCGATGGAGGGAATCTATATCTGCCGGCTACCCGGTTGGACATTATCCAAAAATATGCCGGGGCCGATGCCAGGGCGCCTAAGCTGAACCGTCTGGGCGGGGAGCAGTGGAAACGGACGAAGGCAAGGGTCAAGGGCGAAGTAAAGGCCATTGCAAAAGAACTGGTGGAACTGTATGCGGCAAGGCAGGCCACCAATGGGTTTCAGTACAGCGAGGATTCTGTGTGGCAGCGGGAGTTTGAGGAGCTGTTTCCCTATGAGGAGACGGAGGATCAGCAGGATGCCATTGACGCTACCAAGAAAGACATGGAAAGCCGTAAAATCATGGACCGCCTGATCTGCGGAGATGTGGGATATGGAAAGACGGAGATTGCCCTGCGTGCGGCTTTTAAGGCGATTCAGGACGGAAAGCAGGTGGTGTATCTGGTTCCCACCACGATTCTGGCTCAGCAGCATTATAATACTTTCGTACAGAGAATGAAGGACTTTCCGGTGAGGGTGGATTTGCTGTCCAGATTCCGGACACCGGCGGAGATAAAGAAGACACTGGCGGATTTGAAACGGGGCCTGGTGGATGTTGTCATCGGAACCCATCGGGTATTGTCTGGTGATGTTCAGTTTAAAAGCCTGGGGCTTCTGATTATTGATGAGGAACAGAGATTTGGGGTGACCCACAAGGAGAAGATTAAAAAGCTGAAAGAAAATATAGATGTTCTTACATTGACAGCCACGCCTATTCCCAGGACTCTCCATATGAGCCTGGCAGGAATCCGGGATATGAGCGTTCTGGAAGAACCGCCTGTGGACCGGGTGCCCATACAGACCTATGTGATGGAATACAATGATGAGATGGTACGGGAGGCCATCAACCGGGAACTGGCCAGAAACGGGCAGGTGTATTATGTGTACAACCGGGTTCACGGAATTGAGGAGGTAGCCAATCATATTGGGGAACTGGTAAAGGATGCGGTGGTGGTATTTGCCCACGGGCAGATGAGGGAGCGCCAGCTGGAGAGGATTATGCTTGATTTTATTAACGGGGAAATCGATGTGCTGGTATCCACAACCATTATCGAGACAGGGCTGGATATTCCTAATGCCAACACTATTATCATTCACGACGCGGATCGGATGGGGTTGGCCCAGCTGTATCAGCTTCGTGGGCGTGTAGGCCGTTCCAGCCGGACAGCCTATGCATTTTTGATGTACAGAAGAGATAAGATACTGAAGGAAGAGGCGGAGAAACGGCTTCAGGCAATCCGGGAATTTACGGAATTAGGTTCGGGAATCAAGATTGCCATGAGGGATCTGGAGATCCGCGGCGCAGGAAATGTGCTGGGGGCAGAACAGCATGGGCACATGGAGGCAGTAGGATACGATTTGTACTGCAAGCTTTTAAACCATGCGGTGGAGGCCCTTCGGGGTAAGAGGACGGAGGAGGAAGACTTTCAGACCGTGGTGGAATGCGACATTGACGCCTATATTCCGGCATCTTATATTAAAAATGAATATCAGAAACTGGATATTTATAAGAGGATATCGGCGATTGAGAACGAAGAGGAATATATGGACATGCAGGATGAGCTGATGGACCGGTTTGGCTCCATACCCAAGGCGGTTGAGAATCTTCTGAAAATATCAGCGCTGAGAGCACTGGCCCATCAGGCATATGCCACAGAGGTAACCATCAACCGGCAGGAAGTGCGTATTGCCATGTTCCCAAAGGCACGGCTGAATACGGAGAAGATTTCGGAACTGGTTTCCGCATATAAGGGAAGTCTGCGGGTACAGATGGGGGAGGTACCAGGCTTTCTCTACCAGGAACGGAACAGCAAAAACAAGGACAGCAGTTTCATGGCAGAGAAAGCCGAAGATATCTTAAAGCAGCTGTCTGAGATGGCGGCCCAGTAAATGATTCATGCGCCTTCCTACAATCACAGCAACAACAGTTATGACCATATCCTTTGGAATAAAAGCTGTAAAAGAATAGATGATAATGGCTTTCATGGTCATTTCACCGGATAAAAGATACCATTGGAGGCCGCCTGTGAATTCCATTATCAGAAGCCCTATAAGGGACATAATGATAGAAAGGATAAGGTCTGTTTTGGAATTGCCGGTGTGAAAGCGGAGGCCGCATAGAGCTGCCATAAAAGGCCATCCCCAGATATAACCGCCGGTCATGCCCGCCAACACCTGTATTCCTCCCATGAAATTGGCAAAAATAGGAAGGCCAACGGCGCCTAACAAAATGTAAACAATGGTGGATATGGTTCCCAGTTTCCAACCCAGGACAGCCCCTGTCAGGGCGATGCCAAAAGCCTGAATGGTGACAGGCACGCCGGTAGGCATGGGGATGGAGATTTGGGAAATCACTGCCAGAACAGCCGCAAACATAGCCGTCAGGACCAGGTTGTAGGTGGAAAGTAAAGGCTTGGTTGAAGCGGCCTTTGTGTGTGAAGTTTGATTGGAAGTCATGAGATAATTCCTTTCTTCTGCGAAAATGATTCGTCAGATATGTATTTCGTCGGATAATATAATTGGTGTGTCAGGTAGAATATAGCAGAAAGAAGGAGAAATGTCAACTATAAAAAATAAAAGGTTGACAATTGCCTTTGCGTTGATTTTGACATCGAGGGCCCTTTGTATTTGTTCAATTTTTGGTTCGTTATAAAATGAATTTTTCTTGACCTGAAGTCTGCTCAAGGGATTATAATTAAAATAAGCTAGGAACAGGAAAGTCAATCCTAAAATGAAGGCGAAACAAGCCGGAATAAAAGTGGAGGTGTTGGATTTGGAATACAGACAGAATAAAAAGACCGGAGACCAAATCAGTGTGATTGGCCTCGGCACCAGTTACATAGCGGAGGCTTCGGAAAAAGAAGCGGTAGAGGCGTTGCTTCTTGCTCATGAAAATGGTATCAACTATGCGGATTTGGCAACCGCCGGAGCGAAAACTTTCGCATATTATGGAAAAGCATTTTCAAATCTGAGGAAGGAGATGCTGTATCAGGTCCACTTTGGCGCGAATTATGAGACAGGTGAATATGGGTGGACAACTAATCCGGAGAAGATCAAGGAGCAGGTTGACTGGATGCTTAGAAGCCTGAAAACCGACTATGTGGATTATGGCTTTATCCACTGTCTGGATGGGGCAAAGGACTGGGAATGTTATAAAGGAAATGGAGCGCTGGAATATCTGATGGATATGAAGCGGCAGGGGATTGTCAGACATATTGGGTTGTCTACCCATACGCCGGAACTGGCCAACCTTGTTTTGAACACCGGAATTGTAGAACAGTTGATGTTTTCCATCAATCCGGGATATGACTACCATCATGGCGACTATGCCAATGGGAGCGTTGATGAGCGGATGAAGCTGTATCGGCGTTGCGAGGCAGAGGGCGTTGGAATTTCGGTGATGAAACCCTTTTCCGGCGGCCAGCTTCTGGATGCAAAAACCTCCCCGTTTAAAAAGGCGCTTACCAAGTACCAGTGCATTCAGTATGCGTTGGATAAACCGGGTGTTCTGACAGTGCTGCCGGGGATACGCAGTGGGGCTGATGTCAGGGAACTGCTGGGGTTCTTTGACGCTGCGCCGGAAGAAAGGGATTATGGTGTCCTTGGCACATTTACGCCCAGGGATGCAGTGGGAAACTGTGTCTACTGCAATCATTGCCAGCCCTGCCCGGTGGGTTTGAACGTGGGTTTGATCAACAAGTATTATGATCTCTCACTGGCAGGGGACGCCATGGCAGCGGACCATTATGCCAAATTGGAAAAACATGCTTCGGACTGCATAGACTGCGGCCATTGTGACAGTCGCTGTCCCTTCCATGTAAAGCAGTCGGAGAGAATGAAACGGATCACGGAGTACTTTGGTAAATAGGGCAAACCTTATATTGAAATTGTCATGGCTCTGTACTATAATGAAGGCGCAACCTGGTAAGGAGACGTATATTTATGCTAATTAAATTATCCGTTGAGAATTTTAAATCCTTCGATCAGAAGGAAGAATTGTCGATGATTTCCTCTGGCAAGATGCAGGGGAATAAGAGCCATTGCATGAAGATAAAACAGACACAGTTGCTGAAAAATGCTGTTATTTATGGAGCAAATGCATCTGGAAAATCCAACTTAGTTGCCGCCTTTGCTTTTATTAAGACAGTATTGATGGAAGGTCTTTCAGTTGGAACCGTAAATGATTTCTGCAGGAACAAAGAAGAGAATAAGATACGCGAGAGTGTTTTTGAATTGCAATTTACTGTAGGAGATACTTTTTATGCTTATGGTTTTTCAGCGATACTCAGTCAGCGAAAGATCACAGAGGAATGGCTGTATGAACTGACACAGGGGGGTGGGGCACATCCGCTGTTTATCAGAGAAGGTAGCAATGCACCGGTTTTAGGAAACGATGTGAAGCTTTCAGCACCAGAAAAAAGCCGGTTTACTGTTTATTCCGAGGACTTTGCAGGTCATGATACACAGCTTTTCCTTGCAGAGATGAATCGGGGAAAAAAATATGTTAAAAATTCCAGGCTTTTGTTCTTTTCTAAGGCGTTTGGCTGGCTTATGAACAATATTCTTGTCATTAATCCGAATATCGGAATATCCAATACGGAAGCCTACTATAATGATGAGTCTCTGGATAATATCAGTAAACTTATCCAGACCTTTGATACTGGAATAACTGATATTAAGACAAGGAAAATTACCATAGACGAAATGAGTAAGATGATTCCGT
>CAYWRB010000142.1:0-7133 GCA_964460025.1 uncultured Hungatella sp. | reverse complement strand
TCCACAGCACACTGTCAAACCTCATATGATAAAAAATATATCCGTCTATCCCAAGAATCACCCCGGCCCCCAAAAGAATCAGCCAGACCAGAGTTGCCTGGCGGAAGTTCTCCCTGAAAGAGCGAAAAAACGCCCTGGTGATATTTCCCTCCTCATTTTTGGCAATCTTTAACGTCACATAAAAAAGGGCCGTTGTGGAGGCACCTACAGTTACAATAGGAAGGCAGCAAAGCATCCAGAGAATATTCAGCCAGGCAGAATACACAATCTTGGTTATGAACTGCATAACAGGCCCGTCGATATCCAGTAATCCTTTCATAGCGCTCTAATCCTCCGTAGATTCCCTGAAAATCAAATTGGTTTCAATATACATGGTCCGATAATTTAAGGAGGGCTCTTTAATCCGCGATATAAGCAGCTCCACGGCCGAAAGCCCTATGTCCTGGCTGTGAATGTGGATGGTGGTCAGAGACGGTGTCACTACCCTTGATTCCGGCGAATCGTCAAAGCCGCACAGATAAACATCACATGGAACCGAATAATTCAGAGCATTCAGCACCTGCATCACATCCAGAGCCGTCGCGTCGTTGGCACAGATAAAAACATCCGGAAGCTTTTTCATCCTGCTGAAATGTTCATTCAGATACGAACGGTAATCTCCCCGGCTGTCTCCCGTAATCCCCTGCTTATTCTCAATGAGACAATACTCCTCAGGACAGGGAAGCCCCATGACATACATTGCGTTGCGGTAGCTCATGTATCGTTCATAAAAGGACTGGCAATGCATATACTCGCCCACAAAGCCGATTCTCTTTTTTCCTCTCCGAACCATCTCCTTGGCAAAGCGGTAGATTTCCGTCTGATTGTCCATGTAAAGCCGATCCGCCTCCAAAGGCGCCTCAAAACCATCGGCAGGGGAGTCAATAAACAGCAGCGGAATGTTCAGACCGCAAAGCATCCTGCAGTAATCATGGTCAAAAATCTCAATGCAGGCGATGCCTGCAGTCCTTTCCTGCCTGAAAGAGACCGGAAGCCGCTTATCCTGTATCTCCTCCTCAATCACCCTGTACATAATAAGGCTGTATCCCAGCTGCGCAAGCTCCCTCTGGAACTTGTCAAGCATTGTAGATGCAAAATGGGAATTGCCCACAAAATTTCCCAAAAGAAGCGCAATCTCATGCTTTTCTCCCGAAACAGAAGGGGAGGACAGTCCTGCGGTTTCCGAGATATTCAGATAGGAAAACTGCTTGTACCCCATCTCCTGTGCTTTTTTCAAAATTTTATCTCTGGTGGCAGACGCCAATACCCCCGTATTATTGATTGCTTTTGAGACCGTATTACGCGAAACCCCCAGTGCGTCCGCGATATCCTGAATCGTAACTCTTGAAGCCATAACGTTCTCCTTTCAATTCTTACATATGTATCATATCGCACCATGCAAAATATGTCAAATGTAAAATTTTTAATATTTAATATCTAAAATAATAAAAATTGCTCAAAAAATGCACAAATTAATTGTTCAAATGTAAAAATATGTGTTGACTAAATGTAAAATCAGTGTTATATTGTATCTAAGTTGCATGACTGATATTTTACATTTGCACAATCTTCAAATGCGCATAGAACGTGTACAACAGCTGTACAGCAGCAATACCCATGTAAAATAAAACAAAACAGCCATGCGAGAAAGGGGGAACAAATGGCTTCCAATTCTTCAACCGTTTCCGCAGAGAAACAGCGCAGCAAATCAGGGAGGATTCATAATACGGTGGTGTACGTAAAACAGCACTGGGAATTATATGTAATCTTCCTCCTGCCGGCATTGGCACTGACTATCATCTTTAAGTACATTCCTATGGGCGGCATTCTAATCGCTTTCCAGGACTATAACCCGTTTAAAGGCATTCTGGGAAGCCAGTGGGTAGGGCTCCAGTATTTTCAACGATTTCTCTCATCTCCGGATTTTATGTCCTATCTGGCCAATACGCTGAAGCTCAGTGTCTATGGCCTTCTGTGGGGCTTCCCGGTGCCCATCATTCTGGCATTTTTGTTAAACCGTATCCGGAGCAAGGGAATCAAGAAGAAAATACAGCTGGCTCTCTATCTGCCCAACTTCATTTCCGTCATCGTCCTCTGCGGTATTATAAGGATATTCCTTTCCGTAACCGGCCCGGTGAACCTGCTGTTTGGCAGCCAGATTAATTTCATGACCATGCCGGAAGCGTGGAGGACCATCTATATCGCCAGCGGCATCTGGCAGGGAGCCGGGTGGGCATCCATCATGTACACGGCTGCTCTGGCAAATGCCAGCCAGGATTTAAGAGAAGCCGCCGAGCTTGACGGCGCCAATATCCTTCAGCAAATCCGAGTGGTTGAATGGCCTGCCATCAAAGACATCGTGGTAATCCAGTTTATTCTCCAGGCAGGAAACATCATGAGCATCGGATTCGAAAAAGCTTATGCACTGCAGACAGACTTAAACCTTGCCAGCTCGGAAATCATCTCTACATACGTTTACAAGCAGGGTCTTATCAGCGGTAACTTCAGTTTTTCAACAGCGGTCGGCCTGTTCAATACGGTCATCAACGTGATTCTCCTTGTGAGCGTCAATAAGATTGTGGCAAAAATGAACGACGGCCAGGGGTTATAAGAGGCGGCCATTACATTAATCAGGAGGTTTCCTATGAATACGAAAAAATTTTCCAGTTACGGCACTCAGGATAAAATCCTTCTCACAGTAGGGTATATCCTCATAGGCCTGTTTGTTCTTGCAATTATCGTCCCTATGATTTATATTGTTGTTGCTTCCTTCATGGATCCCATCACCTTGCAGAACAAAGGGATTACCTTTGATTTCAGCAAATGGACTCTGACCGCATATGAACGTGTCATCTCCAACGCCCAGATTTGGATCGGCTTTAAAAATGCGGTGGTTTACTCCGTAGTATTTACCGTGGTGTCCGTAGGCGTCACTCTTCTGGCCGCGTATCCCATGTCCAGGCCGGACTTCAAAGGCAGAGGGTTCTTCAATGTGATTTTCATGATTACCATGTTCTTCGGCGGCGGCCTGATTCCCACTTACCTGCTGATTGGCAATTTAGGGCTTCTTGGCAGTATGTGGGCCATCATTCTTCCCGGTGCCTTCAGCGTGTGGAATATGACAATCGCCAGAACCTATTACCGCGGAATCCCCACGGAGCTTCGTGAGGCGGCAGACGTGGACGGCGCCAATGAAATTACTTATTTCTTCAAAATACTGCTTCCGGTATGTACTCCGATTATCGCGGTGCTGGCTTTGTGGCAGTTTGTGGCAATGTGGAACAGCTATTTTGACGCCATGATTTATCTGAATGATTCCGCCAAACAGCCTTTGCAGCTTGTGCTCCGTTCCATCCTGATTCAGAATCAGCCGGAATCCGGTATGATTTCCGATATGCAGAGCACGGCGCAGCGGGCACAGCTTGCAGAGCTTTTAAAATATGCCACAATAATTATTTCCAGCCTTCCGCTTCTGGTGATGTATCCGTTCTTCCAGAAATATTTTGACAGCGGCATCATGGCAGGTTCCGTAAAAGGCTGATGACTGATGAACATGAAAAGGAGCAGGAATATGAAAAACTTATATAGAAAACATGGGGCCCCATTGGTGCTGGCTGCAGGAATGGTACTTTCCCTGACTGCCTGTGGGCGAAGCGTCTCCTCCCTCAATACCGGCGAGGAAATGCAGGTGGTGGATCCGGCAACCCTTCAGTTTCCCCTGGCAGAAAAAAAGACTCTCACAGGCATGATTAGCTACCCCCCCAGCACAGAGTCCAACCCCAACAACCGAACCATCTTCAAACGTCTTCAGGAGGCAACCAATGTGGAGATTGATTGGATGGCAATCCAGTCTGACCAATGGGGTGACAAGATTGCCCTTAACATGGCAAATCCAAATCTTTTGACAGACTTTGTGTTCAGCGCCGATTTCAGTGATAATGACCTTCTCCGGTATGCAAATTACGGGGCCATTATTCCCCTGGAGGAGTATATTGACACTTACATGCCCAATTTAAAAGCAGTTTTTGAAAAATATCCGGAATACAAAAAAATGAGCACGGACACCAACGGCCATATCTGGGCCCTTCCCTGGATTGAGCAGCTTGGCTCTGAAAAAACGGCAATCCAGACCGTCAGCGAGATGAGCTTTATCAATAAAAAATGGCTGGACTTTCTGGGCCTTGAAATCCCTGGTACCGTAGACGAGTTTGAGCAGACGCTGTTAGCCTTCAAGGAGCATGCCCCGGAACTTCAGGCGGAGTTTGGCATTGAAGGAAGCATTATCCCCATGTCCTGCATCATCAATGACGGCAGCCAGGACCCTGCCCTCTTGATTAACGGTTTTGGCGACGGTTACGGCGACGGAGACCAGGGAAGGCACATTGCGGTCACCGATACGCGGGAAGTCATCTGCACGGCAACCCAGCAGGGATTCAAAGACGGAATCGCCTGGCTTCACAAATTATATGAGGAAGGCCTCATTGACCCTGAGGCCTTCACCCAGGAGTGGTCTACCTATGTGGCAAAAGGAAAATCCGGGCGCTACGGCGTCTGCTTCAGCTGGGACGTAGCCAATATTGACAACATCACCGACTGGGTTCCCCTTCCGGCACTGACCGCAGATACCAGGAATATTACGCCTGAAAACGGCTCCTTCACAAGCGGATATAACAGAGGCCGATGTGTGGTGACTGCGGTTGCCAGAGAACCGGCCCTGGTATGCGCATGGCTTGATTTGATGTACGCTCCCATGCAGTCTCCTCAGAACAACTGGGGAACCTATGGGGAGGACGACGATTTCGATATCTTTGAGATGGGCACTAACGATGAAGGAAAGCCTATGCTAAAGCATGCCGCGCTGGGAGACGCCTCCCCGGTGGAAGTCCGAGAAGCGGAATCCGTCGGCGGCCCACTGGCAATTCTCGACGAATATTACGGCGTGTACGTCACCTGCCCCGATGATGCCCAGTACCGCCTGGATTGGATAAAGGACTATTTCACCCCGGATATGAACACTCAGTATGTATATCCCAATGTATTTATGAGCCGTGAGGACACGGACAGACTTTCCGTTCTGACCACTGACATTGCACAGTATATTAACGAATGCCGCTCAAGATGGATTATGAACGGATATACGGAAAATGACTGGAATGAATACAGAAACAAACTGGAGGCTTACGGACTGGAGGAATACTTGTCTATCTTCCAAAAGTATCTGGATGCTTTTTATCAGTAATCCGTAACGATTCAGCCTTTGACAACCAATTATATTCAGGAGGTATATCATGACAAGCCCACGTTTGCAGAAGGCACGAGATTATGAGGAGACATTTGAAAAAAAGATTAAAAAAGAAGAGCGGCCGGATTTTCATCTGACACCGCGTACAGGCTGGATGAATGACCCCAACGGTTTTTCCTTCTACAACGGCCAGTACCACCTTTTTTACCAGTATTACCCCTATGACTCCCATTGGGGCCCTATGCACTGGGGGCATGCCGTCAGCTCTGATTTGCTGCACTGGCAATACCTTCCGGCTGCCATGGCGCCAGATGAAGCCTATGATAAAGACGGCTGTTTTTCAGGAAGTGCCATTGTACTCCCTGACGGTAGGCATCTGCTTATGTACACCGGCGTGGCAAAGGAGACCCAGGAGGACGGAAGTGTCCGGGATGTACAGAGACAATGCATTGCCACAGGCGACGGCATAAATTATGAGAAATATTCGGGAAATCCGGTATTGACAGAGGCTGATATTCCAAAGGGCAGCTCCCCCTATGATTTCCGTGACCCCAAAATATGGCAGGGAACGGACGGCTCTTACTACGCCGCAGTCGGAAACCGGCCTGCCGATGGAAGCGGCCAGATTTTACTGTTTCAGAGCCCTGATGGTTTTCACTGGAAATTCAGCCAAATTTTGTGCCAAAACCAGGGACGTTACGGAAAAATGTGGGAATGTCCCGATTTCTTTGAACTGGACGGAAAACAGATTCTGTTGGTAAGCCCCCAGGATATGCTGCCTCAGGGATTTGAGTACCACAACGGAAATGGGACGGTCTGCATCATCGGTTCCTATGATGAGGAAAACCAGAAGTTTGCGGAGGAGCGCAACCAGGCCATTGACTACGGTATTGACTTCTATGCCCCCCAGACCATCCTCACACCGGACGGCAGAAGGGTCATGATTGGCTGGCTGCAGAACTGGGATACCTGCCTCCCTTCCACGGTTCAGACTCCGTGGTTCGGGCAGATGAGCCTTCCCCGGGAACTTTCCATAAGAAACGGACGGCTCTGCCAAAGGCCTGTCCGCGAGCTGGAAAGCCTGCGCAGGAATGAAGTGCGCTATACGGATATCACGTTTACAGACATCCTGCAGCTTACCGGTATCAGCGGCAGAAGAATCGATATGGAGTTAACCCTCCGCTCGGTTGACGACAATTCGGTATATCAGAAATTCGCGGTGCGCTTTGCCCAGGATGCCAGGTACCATACCGCCGTCAGCTTCCGTCCCCATGAGTCGCTCCTGAAGATTGACCGCAAATTCTCCGGTTCCAGAAGGGCAATCATCCATCAGCGCCGAAGTCTTGTGAGACATCAGAACGGCAAAATCCGTCTGAGACTGATTCTTGACCGATACAGTGTGGAACTGTTTGTAAACGACGGGGAGCAGGTGCTTTCGGCCTCCATCCAGACAGACCAGAGGGCGGAAGGAATCTCCTTCTACTGCGACGGGCTTGTAAATATGGATATCGTAAAATACGATTTGGGCGAAGGAATCTAATGGCCTGATGCTCTTCCTTTGGGATTTCTGGAGTTTCTGGAGTTTCTGGGATTTCTGCGGTTTCCGCCTTGCTTTCTGCAGGAAGTTCCTCTTCCTTGCATATTCCAGTCAAAAAAGAGGGGCGTTTTAACCCCTCTTCCGAAAAAATATAAAAAACAGGACCCAGAAGTATCAAATCTTCTGGGTTCTATATGCTCTGTATTTATAAATCAAGCTTAGTTGTCTCAAAGCATTATGCTTTAGCAAGCATATCGTGGATATATGTCCGCAAGCCAGCCTCTGTATCTATACCATACTTCTGATTTACCGCAA
>CAYWRB010000141.1:3583-7142 GCA_964460025.1 uncultured Hungatella sp. | reverse complement strand
TGTGTCCCATAACTTCCATACCTTTAGCCACACCATTCCTACATCTTAGTCTATGCAGAATATCTGTTTGTACAGTGACTTGTCGCCAGTTTCCTAACTTGACATTCGCTCCACGGAAAAACCTGCCTCAATATGGGCAGCAACCTCACGCTTCACAGCTATCATGTCACAGCCTTGTTAGTGTAGCATGGTTTTTATAGAAATGCAAGTGTTTTTTGCTTTATATGGAAATTTTTTTGATATACAGGATACAATTTTCTATAAAGTAAAAAATTCGCCAGGAGAATGGAACTATATTCCTCTCTCCTGGCTATCTTTTCGCTTACATCAAGCATGGACAGCGCAGCTCTGTGCCAGTTATCATTATCCCCACACAGGCTCTTCGGCAGGCCTGCCGTATCCTGAACCGGAAACACTGTCATCATTTATCTTCACAAGGACACCCTGATTGTTGGTTGTGTATTTGGTTCCGTCGGCATCTTTGACACCGGAAGTACTTTTGGTGACCTTTCCTGAAGTGTTGACCAGATAAGTCTGGCCACCTGGTATGCTGATGGGCTGATAGCGGGTTCCCGAATCTGCTTTCTGCTGTTTTCCCATGTAATAGAGATATCCGTCTTTGACACCGGTATAGCCTCTGCCGTTGGTCTGGAAGTAGTAGTTTGCCGTATTGCCGTCTTCTTCTCTGATGGTAGTTTTTCCGGTTTTGGCCGTACGGGTATTCTCATCAAAATAGTATGCCGTGGCCTCGGTCTTGCTATTATTGATATATACTTTCTGAAGACCGCTTACAGGATTACCTGCGGAATTAAACAGATACGTTTTGTTGCTGATTCTGGTAAGGTCGGAAGTGGTGGCTTCTCCTGACTCCGGTCCGCACTTGGGCACTCCCTTGCTGGAGAAATAATACCAGTCCACATCATCGCTGCTGCCTCTGATTCCGCTTGGCGCTTCCTCCGAATACCAGCCGGTTATTGCCTTTCCGTCTTTTCCATAGTAGCGGTATCCCTCAATGGTGTCACCGCTTCCCATGTTTACCCAGCCGGTCTGCATGGCTCCATTCATGTCAAAGCAGTAGTAGGTTCCATCGATCCTTTTTTCTCCGTATCCGTTGCTGGCTTCTGACGGAACAAATTTCTGGCCGCTGGAGTTAAAATAATACCATCTTCTTCCTTCATCATCATCAAAGGGATCCGAATTATCCTCCTCTCCCTCCGGAGGATACAGTTTATTCCAGCCGGTTACCGCCGCACCGCTGCTTCCCATATAGTACATATTATTTTCAATCCAGCCGGTCTGCATGGCTCCGTCGCCGTCAAAATGATACCAACGGTTATCAATCTTCTTCCATGCGTCAACCACAGCCTTGCCGTTGTCATTGAAATAATACCAGTTGGTTCCTTCCGCTCTGCCGCCATTCTCAAAGCTTAACTGCAGCCACCTTCCGGATACCATGATTCCATTGGCATCTACATAATATATATCATCTACCCAGCAGTTAATCGCCATCTGTCCGTATTCGTTCAGATATCTCCACTGGTCATCAGCCCCTTTTTTCCACTCATTTGTAACAAACGATCCGTTGGCATCGTAATATACCCACTTTCCATTCTCAGACGCCCATCCGGCTGCAGCCAGAGATACGATTCCGTTTCCTACTGTCAGGGCGGCCGACAATGTCAAGATTATCAGACCCCTTTTCCTCATATCATTCTCTCCTTCCCTGTTGTTCTCAAACTGTTCACCCAATTTTTTGAAGTTCTGGCTTCTATTGTATCAAGGTATCCCTTTTTATTCAATCAAAAATATCTTTCAATTCTATTACGATATCTGTCGATTCTCAAACAAAGTTCCGCAAGAATTCCCCTCTGCTCTTCTTGACTCCCTCTTTTTTCTTAAGTATAATCGGTACATAAACAGATGGTCCGGGCAGCAGCCTGAAGACCATAGTTTAAGAAATCTTGGAGATTTTGGGAAAGGCTGGTATCTATATGTGGATTGCAGATGGCTGGAAGGATTATGAAGTACTTGACTGTTCTAAGGGGGAAAAGCTGGAACGCTGGGGAGATTACCTTCTGATCCGTCCGGACCCGCAGGTGATCTGGGATTCTCCCAGATCCCATAAAGGCTGGAAGCGTCCTGACGGCCATTACCACCGCAGTTCCAAAGGGGGCGGTGAGTGGGAATTTTTTGACCTTCCCAAACAGTGGGATATCCGCTACCGGGACCTGACTTTTCATTTGAAACCCTTTAGTTTTAAACACACCGGACTTTTTCCTGAACAGGCCGCCAACTGGGATTGGTTCAGCCAGAAGATCCGTCAGGCCAACCGCCCCATTAAGATTCTGAATCTGTTCGCCTATACCGGCGGCGCCACTGTGGCTGCCGCCCAGGCGGGCGCCAGCGTCACCCATGTGGACGCATCCAAAGGAATGGTAGGCTGGGCGAAAGAAAATGCAAAATCCAGCGGTTTGGAACATGCTCCTATCCGCTGGATCGTTGATGACTGTGTAAAATTTGTGGAAAGGGAAATACGCAGAGGCAATCACTATGATGCCATCATCATGGATCCGCCTTCCTATGGCCGTGGCCCCAAGGGAGAGATCTGGAAGATTGAGGATTCTATTCATCCTTTCATAAAGCTTTGCGCCAGACTTCTGTCAGAGCAGCCTCTGTTTTTCCTGATTAACTCCTACACCACAGGACTTGCACCGTCCGTTCTGTCTTACATGCTGTCGTTGGAAGTATGCCCCACTCATGGAGGTTTCGTACAATCTGAGGAAATCGGCCTCCCTGTGTCCGGCAGCGGACTGATTCTTCCCTGCGGCGCTTCCGGACGCTGGAGTACGGACATTTAATGATCCATCCGGCCGGTATTCAGACTTTCAGCACCGAAAATAATTCCGGTAGTTCATGTATTATATAAGTAGGAACTATTTCCCCCGGTTCTTCCTGCCGCTCCCTGGTAAACCAGCATGTATCCATTCCGGCATCCCTGCCTCCCTTAATGTCAGAGGTCAGGGAATCACCGATTACCAGAGTATCCTTTTCTTTAAAATCTTTAATGTTGGCTTTAACATAATCAAAAAATTCCTTTGACGGTTTATTGGCTCCGATTTTTTCAGAAATAAAACAGTCCTGAAAATACGGATTAAGGCCCGAGTGTTCCATACGGAATGCCTGAGTCTCTTTCATTCCATTGGTAATCACATACATCCTATATGACTCTTTCAGTTTAGCCAACACCTGATGGACATAAGGAATCTGCTGAACTCCCCGATTCAGATAACGGCGGTATGTCTTTTCCCACTGCCTTCCGTCTATCTCCCTCCCATACTCCTTCATCAGTATGGCAAAACGGCTGTTTACCACCTCTTCTATAGAAAGTTCCTTCCGCTCAATTCTTTTCCACAACCTGGTATTTAACCGCTTATAGGTTTGGTATAATTCATCCGTATAGGTTTCTCCCAATTCCAGAAGCATAGAATGGAAGGATTCCTCTTCATTGGCATCAAAGTCCAGAAGCGTATTGTCTACATCAAATAATAAGGTTGTATAT
>CAYWRB010000141.1:0-3483 GCA_964460025.1 uncultured Hungatella sp. | reverse complement strand
TTCTTCCCTTTTCATCCGGAATCCCTGACTTCCGGTAAAAATAGGTATTTATCTGATCTCTCCAGTTAACCGCATTGACCAGCTGCCTCTCCAGCCTCTCCTTCACATTCTCATAGCTTTCCGCATCCAGCTGTTCTCTCAGGCTTTCCCAGATCTTCTGATACTCTTCCACCTTTTCCACACCTTCAAAATGAGTATCATATATATGCTGAATCACCGTTTTTCCGGAATGAAGCCGGTGCGTATAGGGCACATGATGGAAAAACAGCAGATATTCATCCGGGCAGGAAGAAAGGTTCTCATATTCCTCTGCCCGTTCTTTCGAATACTGTAACGTGTAAGCGGTTCCCGTAGCCTTCGTCCGGTCGCGTCCCAGGCCATTGCGGTCCGCATAGTGGTACGTTCCCCAGCTGTCATATTCATAGCCGTCAATATCAGGCCCATAATGCAGGCTGGGTTTACACATAAATCCCACGGACAGAGGGCAGGTATAATCTTCGTAGGTCTTTCTGGATGTCATAAGAATATCCGTCAGTTTGTCTTCTCCTTCCGGAGACAGAAGGAACGTCAGTCTCACCCACTCTCTGGCAATCTCCTCCGCCGAGGCATCATTATTCCAGATCAGGCGCCCGTATCCGTACAGATTGGCCTGCGAAAGCTTGTTTCCTGTCCAGTTGGAATCCATGCCTACACTTCCTACTGCCGCTATGCCGGACAGCCTTCGGTTGGAAGAGTTATTTCCCAGAACATGTTTGATAACCGAATCCCCCGGATATTTCGTATCGAAATCCAGAGTTTCCTTCCACATAGGGATCAGATAACAGATATCGATCTGATGCCCTGTGTACTCCTGGGTAATCTGAAACTCCAGCATCTGGTTCGTCTTTTTAAGGGCGCCGAACAGCGGAGAATGAGGCTCCCGAATCTGGAAATCAATGGGACCGTTTTTAATCTGAAGAATCACATTGTCCGCAAATTTCCCATCCAGCTCCAGGAAAATGTCATACGCCGCCTTGGCTCTGTCCAGGCTCCGGTCCCTCCAATCCTGTTTGCAGTTATATACAAAGCAGCGCCAGATAATGATACCGCCGTAGGGAGCGACAGCTTCCGCCAGCATATTGGCTCCTTCATCATGATTTCTTCCATAAGTAAAAGGCCCAGGCCTTCCTTCCGAATCTGCCTTCACCACAAAACCGGCAAAATCCGGTATCATCTCATAAATCTTTGCTACGGTTTTCTTCCACCACTGCCGTACCTCCCCGGAGAGAGGATCCGCCGTCTCAAGGCCGTCAATGCTCATAGGCGACGCATAGTTAATACTCAAAAATGTCCTGATTCCATACTGCCCGAACACATCGGAAATCTTCTTAATCTCCGTCAAATATTCCGGTTCAATAAAATGGGTTTCCATCTGATGTACATTTACATTATTAATGGAAATGGCATTGATTCCCACAGAGCAGAGAAGCCTGGCATACTGACAGATTAAATCCAAATCCCCGCGAAAATGATTCGCCTCATAATAGACAGACTCCCCTGCGTATCCCCGCTCAATGGAACCATCAAAATTATCCCAGTGATTAATCATGCGGATACTCTGGTCCGGAACAGACACATAGGGGAATTCCGTTTTACCGGTTACCAGAAGCCGATGGAGCCCAAACATTCCATAGAGGAGTCCCTGTTCGGTAAATGCCTTAACCACATATCGGTTCCCTTCTTTTTCTATCCCATAGCCTTCCTGGGAAAAGGCATCATCCTCTGTTTTCCGGAATAAAATATTTGCATCTTTCTCATCGGTTTCCTTTATGCCCTCAAATAAAAGCGGCATTTCCCTTGCCAGAGTTTCTGTCTGTTTTGTACCGTGGCTGCCTGTTATACAGAAACCGGCAATTCCCTGACTCGCCGGTTTTTTCAGCCAGCACAGATCCCTTTCTTTATTCATATTTTTTCCTATTCCTTTCCGGGTTTTATTCGTCCTTCTTTAAACCGTTCTTCAACCCTCACCGTGTGGCAGAATCAGCATATCACATTCTGCATACTGCCGGCAAGCCAACTCTTAATATTTTCTGCTACAATAACCGCCCTCTTTTCAAATGCCTGCTGGGAAGCAAAGGCGACATGAGGCGTGGCTATCAGATTCTTGGCATGAAGCAGTACATGCTCCTGGGGTACCGGCGGCTCCATCTCAAATACATCCACAGCGGCACCGGCAATCTTTCCTTCATCCAAAGCATCTGCCAGAGCCTGACTGTCCACTACGGGACCGCGGGCCGTATTGATAAACAGCGCATTTTTCTTCATCACGGCAAACTGTTCTTTTCCTATCAGTCCTATGGTATCCTTGGTCTGCGGTACATGGACAGAAATAATATCACAGGTTTTAAGAAGCTCTTCCATGGAAACAAATGTCACCCCCGGAATTTCTTTTACGGACCGGTTATATGCGTACGTCTCACACCCAAATGCCTGAGCAATCTTAAGCACTCTCTCGCCGATGGCGCCGGCTCCGATAACACCGAACTTTTTGCCCTCCAGTTCAAAGCCTACCAGCCCCTGCTTGGTTCCTCCTTTTCTCACTGCGTCATTACATGCCAGTATATTCCTTGCCAGATCAATGACAAACCCAAACACCAGATCCGCCACTGCCACCGTAGAATAGCCTGCACAGTTGCAGACGCGGATTCCTCTTTCCCTGCAAAATTCCACATCCACCAGATCCACACCGGTAAAGGCCACACAGATCATCTTGAGATCCGGACATTTCTCCATAATGTCCCTGCCGTATTTTATATTGGAAAGAACCACACAATCCGCTCCCTGGCTTCTCTCTGCCAGAACTGCAGGATCTTCATTTCTGTCATGGTAATATGTAATCTCATGCTCAGATCCAACAACAGGTTCCACAATCTCTTTCAAGCTCTCTCCGGAAATCCCCAGAGGCTCTAAAAATGTAATTTTCATTGTTACCTTCCTCCAAATACTTTCAAGTCAGTTTTATTTTATCCTTTCACAGTGCTAGCGTCAATCCTTCTGTAAAAGCAGTTTTTCTGCCCACTCTGCCTCCTTAAATCCCACCAGTACCTTATCACCATCCACAAGAAGCGGACGCTTTACAAGCATTCCATTGGTTGCAAGAAGCTTTAGCTGTTCTTCCTCGCTCATATCAGGCAGCCTGTCCTTTAACTTCATATCTTTGTACAGCATTCCGCTTGTATTAAAAAACTTTTTCAGCGGCATACCGCTTTTCTCATGCCACTGTTTCAATTCGTCATAAGACGGGTTATCTTCTGCAATATGACGCTCCGTATAGGTGATGTTCTGCGCATCCAGCCACTTTTTTGCCTTCTGGCAGGTGGAGCATTTTGGGTATTGTATAAATAGCATAGTCTTTCTCCTCTCCATATATATATCAAGAATTATATCACCTTATTAACTTTAGCTCAATTATTTCTGTTGGCCAGCAAGCATTCATTAAAGTCA
>CAYWRB010000140.1:0-7174 GCA_964460025.1 uncultured Hungatella sp. | reverse complement strand
GAAGGATTGCCTGCAGGGAAGGCTGTTGGGAAAATGAAACCCATGCCACACAAAATTCAAGGTATTTACGGAGAAACTGGCAAAAAACAAAAGAAGAAGACCACAGTAAACTGTCTTTTCCTTCACCCCTATCTTTCTGCATCCTAAATACAGGAGAAAAAACATAAGAACCGCCACGCCGCAGTAGATATTGGGCCAATGATCCAACCCGATCTCAATCTCCACATTTCCAATATGTCTGGCAAACATATCAAAGATTGAGAAGTAGGAACTGACCGTGGTCGGGAAATTAAAATCTCCGGAAGCTGTCATCTGAAGTGCATAAATCTCCGGAAGCAGTACCATCGCCGCCATTCCTCCGGCTGCCAGGGAATAGAACCCAAACTGCCCGCAATTGATCAGGTAATCTTTGAATCTTTTCCCTTTTCCTCCCTCCAAAATCAGCACTGCAAAAAAATAAATCACCATAAAAATGCAGATCATGATGGAAATGTAATAGTTGGACAGAATACAGATTCCCAGAGAAATGCTGTAAAGCATTCCTTTCTTCTCTTTTACCAGTCTCTCAAGTCCCAGCATGATGACCGGGAACAGAAAAATACAGTCCAGCCACATGATGTTCCAGCTGTACGCCGCCATATATCCTGAGAGGGCATAAAAAATTCCAAAAAAAGCAACGCCAAAATCATTTCTTCCCGTATGCTTTTTCAGATACCAGCTAAAGCTCAGCCCCGATAATCCGATTTTCAGAACAATGAAATAGGTCATAAATTCGATTACCAGATTCTTCGGACAGAGAATCAAAAGCCAGTTTAGAGGGCTTGCCAGATAATAGGCGTACAATGCCGAAAAATTGATCCCCATGCCAATATTCCAGCTGTACAGAAGGCTTCTGCCATTGGACAGTTTGTATTGAAATTCTGAAAAAAACGGCGCATACTGATGGTACATATCTGTCCTCAAGAAGCTTTCCTCTCCGAAAGGAAAGATCCCCCTTTGGGCAAAAATGATGATCATAATCACAACAGGAATACAAAAAGCAGCCCATAGTCCATCTACCGGCTTCAAATATCCATCGATCGATTCTTCTCTGCGTCTGGCCTTTCTCTCCTTACGCCATTCTTTTTTTCTCTCCCGGCTGGCTTCCTGGCTTCTGCTTCGGGGGCCGTGAAGGGAAGTTTTCGTCTCCTCGTCATATGGCTCCCCGTCATCTTCCGGCTCCCCTTGATCCTTTTCCTGCGTGTATGCTTCGGATGGAAGTTCCTTCTTGACCGTTAACTGGTCAAGCAGTTCTTCCATCTCTTTTGTCACTTCGTTTATATCATCATGCTCCATATGATTTAAGCTCCGTCATGCACTTTCTTCTTAAATATAATCAATTTACTTAAAACATAATTCAACACCAGAGAAACCGCTGATACCAAAACTTTTCCGATATACTCATTCCAATGCAGAACATCCACCATAATAACCATGAGCACCATGGTAAGCGCCCCTGTGGCCAGCCGGCATGTCACAAAAGACACAAACTCCTTCCACAATACCCCCGGCCTCATCTCAAAGCTGCGGAACACGATCAGCTTGTTTGTTATAAAAGCAAATAATACGGCCGCAGCCCAGCTTAAGGCGGTTGCCATCCGGTAATCGATTCCTACTACCCGGAACAGCCGATAGCTGCCCCAGTCAATCAGTGTGGTCAACACACCGAAAATTACATAACTGACAGACTCCGGGTTAGCCAGTTTTTTCCAAATTTTTGATATCATAATGATTCGTTCATCCCTGCCAGCAGTTTATCAACACTTACCAACTTCACGCAAAGAGCAAACAGCTCCATAGCCATCTCCAAGTCCTCCAGCGGCGGGTAGGAAGGTGCAATACGAATATTGCTGTCATGAGGGTCTTTGCCATAAGGATAGGTTGCCCCTGCTCCGGTCATCACAAGCCCTGCCTTCTTACATCTGGCTACAATGGCCTTGGCACAGCCGTCCAGAGAGTCAAAAGACATGAAATAACCTCCTTTCGGAGTGGTCCAGGTTCCGATTCCCAGCCCTTCTAATTCCCTGGATAAAATACGATTTACCGCCTCAAATTTAGGTCTTAAAATGTCCGCATGAAGCCTCATATGTTCTACCATGCCATGGATTCCGCCAAAAAATCTTACGTGACGCAGCTGATTTACCTTGTCATGCCCAATGGTTTGAATCCTCAACTGCTTTTTAATATCTACCAGGTTATTTTGAGAAGCGGCAATCGCTGCAATACCGGACCCCGGAAAGCTGATCTTGGATGTAGAGGCAAACTTATACACCAGGTCCGGATTTCCCGCTCTCTTGCATTCCGCCAGAATCTCAATCAAATGATCCTGATCCAGATCATACAGATGGTGAATTGTATATGCGTTGTCCCAATAGATACGGAAATCGGCAGCAGCCGGTTTCAGCCTTGCAAACCTGCGTACCACCTGATCGGAATAAGAAATCCCCTGTGGATTGGAATACTTGGGAACACACCAGATTCCCTTGATCGCCTCATCCGAAGCCACCAGCTCCTCCACCATATCCATATCCGGTCCTTCCGGAGTCATAGGCACGTTGATCATCTCAATGCCAAAATATTCCGTGATAGCAAAGTGGCGGTCATATCCGGGAACCGGACAGAGAAATTTTACCTTGTCCAGCTTGCACCAGGGAGTATTGCCCATAACACCGTTGGTCATAGAGCGGGCAACCGTATCGTACATGACATTCAGGCTGGAGTTTCCATAGATAATAATGTGATCCGGCGCCACCTCCATCATATCGCCCAACAGCTCTTTAGCCTCGCTGATACCATCCAGCACACCGTAATTACGGCAGTCTGTTCCGTCATCACAAGTTAAATCCATATCACTGGTCAGAACATCCATCATTCCCATGGACAGATCCAACTGATCGATACTGGGCTTGCCTCTGGACATATCCAGCCTCAAATCCTGTCCCTGATACTCCCTATACTTAACCGCCAGCTCTTTCCTCAGTGCCAGCAACTCTTCCTTCGTCATTTCCGCAAACGGTTTCATGCTGCTCCTCCTTATCAATCCCATATTGTGTATCGTTCCTTTGATGCTGTTTGGCCTAATTTCCTTGTACTTTACAGCATTCCGGCGATTTCGTCAATATACAACTTTCATCATATTATACGCCAAAACCGGCAATCAGCCCGATCATCCTTACAATCCATGCCATCACCCAGGCAATGACACACTGTCCGATCACCATTCCTACCGCCCATTTACTTCCCAATTCCCGCTTCACCGCGGAAACAGCGGCAACACATGGCGTATACAAAAGACAGAACACCAGAAGGCTCACGGCAGTAAGAGGGCTCATGGCGGCCATCAGGCTTTCCGTAGAGCCAAACAACACGGACAGTGTGGACACCACGCTTTCTTTTGCCATAAAACCGGTGATTAATGCCGTAGAGGTTCTCCAATCTCCAAATCCCAAGGGTGCAAAGACAGGTGCGATCCACCCTGCCGCCACGGCAAGAATGCTGTTCTGGGAATCTGTCACAATATTCAAATGAGTATCAAAAGTCTGTAAAAACCAGATAATGATGGTTGCCACAAAAATTACGGTGAATGCTCTCTGAAGGAAGTCTTTGGCTTTCTCCCACAGAAGCTGTCCCACATTCTTGGCTCCCGGCATCCGATAGTTGGGAAGTTCCATGACAAACGGAACCGCCTCTCCTCGGAACATATGTTTCTTTGTAATCAGCGCCATGAAAACTCCTGTAAAAATCCCCAAAAAATACAGAGCTACCATAATTATCGCCCCATATTTCGGAAAAAATGCTGCCGTAAAGAACGCATAGATCGATATTTTTGCGGAGCAGCTCATAAATGGCGTCAAAAGAATGGTCATCTTCCGGTCACGCTCCGAAGAAAGGGTCCTGCTTGCCATAACTCCGGGAACCGTACATCCAAACCCTACCAGCATTGGAACAATACTTCTTCCGGACAATCCGATTTTTCGAAGAAGCTTATCCATGACAAAGGCAACTCTGGCCATATACCCGCTGTCTTCCAAAAGAGACAGGAAGAAAAACAGCGTCACTATAATAGGAAGAAAGCTTAACACGCTGCCTACTCCGTTAAAGATTCCGTCGATGATCAGAGAGTACAGCACCTCATTGATGCCGGCAGATGTAAGGGCCGCCTCCACAATACCGGTAATCCACGAGATACCCAAATCCAGAAGCCGGGCCAGCCCTTCCCCAATGACTCCGAAAGTCAGCCAGAATACCAGGCCCATGATTCCCACAAAAGCCGGAATTGCCGTATATTTGCCCGTAAGGAATTTGTCCATCTCCATGCTTCTGGCATGTTCTCTGCTCTCTCTCGGCTTTACCACCGTCTCCTGACAGATTCGGTTGATGAACTTAAACCGCATATCTGCAATGGCCGCCGCCCGGTCCAGACCACGCTCTGCCTCCATCTGACAGATAATGTGTTCCAGTGTCTCCTTCTCATTCTGATCCAGCCCCAGCCTTGCCTCCACTCTGGGGTCTCCCTCCGCCAGCTTAGCCGCTGCAAAACGTACCGGAATCTGAGCCTTTTGGGCATGATCCTCAATCAGATGCATGATCCCGTGGAGACACCTATGTACCGCTCCTCCGTGGTCATTGGCGTCACAGAAATCCTGTCTTCCGGGACGTTCCTGATATTTCGCTACATGAATCGCATGGTCAATCAATTCATGGATTCCTTCATTTTTGGCTGCTGAGATAGGAACCACCGGAATCCCCAGCATTTCCTCCAGCTCATTTACCCTTATGGATCCGCCGTTCTCCCGAACCTCGTCCATCATATTTAAAGCCAAAACCATGGGAATATCCAGCTCCATCAGCTGCATGGTAAGATACATATTCCGCTCAATGTTTGTGGCATCCACAATATTGATGATTCCTTTCGGATTCTCATCCAACACAAACTGCCTGGTGACAATCTCTTCATTCGAATAAGGCGACATGGAGTAGATTCCCGGCAGATCTGTCACCAGGGTATTGTCATGCCCCTTTATGGCTCCGTCTTTTCTGTCCACTGTCACTCCGGGAAAATTCCCTACGTGCTGGTTGGAACCAGTCAGCTGATTAAACAGCGTGGTCTTACCACAATTCTGATTCCCTGCCAGAGCAAACGTTAACGGCACACTTTCCGGAAGAGGATGTTCATCTGCTTTCACATGATATTTTCCTCCCTCTCCCAAACCAGGGTGAGAAATCTGCCGCTTTTTTTCGCTCCGTTTTTCCTGCCTTACATCCTCCCTGACCCGGTCGATCTCAATCTTCTCCGCATCTGCCAGACGCAGAGTCAGCTCGTAGCTGTGAATTCTTAACTGTACCGGATCTCCCATAGGTGCATATTTTACCATAGTAACATCTGCCATGGGAATAATACCCATATCCAGAAAATGCTGCCTCAATGCGCCTTCTCCGCCTACCGAGAGCACGGTTGCCGTCTTTCCGATCGGCAGCTCCCTTAATGTCATGATGACCGCCTCCTAATCGTGTCTGTGGCATGTTTTTTCTCTTTTTGTTTTATGACGGTGTCATTATACTAAAGAATCAGTCTGAGGTCAACTATCCGCCACAGGTTGAATCAAAGGAGAATTGATGCCGGATAGTGACATTGGTTTTTTTATGTGATATACTGGAAAAAAACTTGGAGGATAAACAGATATGTACAGCTTTACCAATGATTACAGCGAAGGCGCCCATCCGCGGATTCTGGAGGCTCTTCTGAACGCCAATCTCATTCAGCACACCGGTTATAGTCTGGATTCTCATACCGACCACGCCCGGGAATTGATCCGCAGAGAAATCCTCTGTCCTGATGCTGACGTTCATTTGATTGTAGGCGGTACACAGACAAACTTAATCACAATTTCCACCGCCCTCCGCCCTTATCAGGCCGTTATATCCGCTGCAACCGGACATATCAATGTCCATGAAACCGGCGCCATCGAAGCTACAGGCCACAAGGTTCTGACTGTGGACACGGAAGACGGCAAGCTGACGCCTGACTGCGTACGGCAGGTATTGGATTTCCACACAGACGAACACATGGTACAGCCCAAGATGGTGTATATTTCCAACTCTACCGAGATGGGAACTCAATACACCAAGGCTGAATTGGAAAAACTTCACCATATCTGCCGCCAGAAAAATCTGTACCTGTTCATGGACGGGGCACGTTTGGGTTCCGCATTGACCAGCCCTGCCAGTGATCTGACCTTAGCCGATATTGCACAGCTGACCGATATTTTTTACATCGGAGGAACGAAAAACGGCGCTTTGTTCGGAGAGGCCCTGGTCATTATCAATGAAGAGTTAAAACCGGATTTCCGCTATATGATCAAACAGCGGGGCGCTATGCTGGCCAAGGGATGGCTTCTGGGTATCCAATTTGAGGAGCTGTTTCAGAACAATCTGTTCTATGACATGGCCGCACACGCCAATCAGATGGCTGCCCGCTTAAAAAAGGCTATTGCGGATAAAGGTTATTCCTTTGCCTGCGACTCCTGTACCAATCAGCTGTTTCCCATCTTTCCTGATGAAATGATCGAGCGTTTGAAAAAGGATTTCACCTTTAATATGGACCGCCGGATTGACGGATCTCATTGCAGTATCCGGCTGGTAACCTCCTGGGCTACTACGGAGGAAGGGATTAACGCTTTTATAAAGGCCCTGGATGATTTCTCTATCTGTGGAGGCAGACCATGCTGACGATTCGAAAATATGTGCCATCAGACTGTAAACATTTAGCTGAACTGTTCTACCAGACTGTCCATTCTGTAAATGCGAAAGACTATACTGCCCAGCAGCTGGCTGTCTGGGCAACTGGCAGCGTGGATCAGGATGCCTGGAATAAATCCCTGTCAGAACATAATACCTTGGTTGCCCTTAAGGATGACACCATTGTTGGTTTTGGAGACATTGATAAGACCGGATATCTAGACCGATTATATGTCCACAAAGATTACCAGCGTCAGGGAATCGCCTCTGCAATTTGTGAGGAATTGGAAAAGATGTCCGGAATCGACAAAATAACCACACATGCTTCCATTACGGCCAAGCCATTCTTTATTTCCAGAGGATATAAAATAGTGAAGGAACAGCGTGTCATCAGAGA